>DASXSA010000001.1:0-5365 GCA_036506235.1 Candidatus Limnocylindrales bacterium
GGCGTGGTTGCCGCTCCCCTGCCGAGGCTGTAGCCCGACATGAACAGGGTGCCGCCTCCCAGCAGCACGACGGCGATGACCGCGATGCGGAAGGGCAGAACCGCCCTCCTCCGGGACGACGTCACCCGATCGAAGGGCAGGGGCTCCGCCGGGGGCAGGGCCGCTGGCGGCCCTTCCCGCTCTGGGTCGTGCTCGGGCTGGAGATCGGCGAGGGACATCTGTGATCCTGGAGGCAAGGCGGATGCTCGGAAAGCCGAGGCGGGCGATGAGGGTACATCGCCGCCCCTCGATCCTACGTTCGGCAGGCGCCCAGGGGTTCGAGTGTCAAGAGAACTTCATCGCGTCTGCACCGGCTGGGCACGGCGGGGCCGGAAGCAGCCTCCGGGCATGACTGTCGAGGTCAGCGGCCGAGGTAGCTCCGCACCGACAGCCACGAGCCCAGCATGCCGAGTCCGACCCCCGCCGCGACCGTGATGAGCACGAGGTCGCGCGCGAGCGATCCGAGCTGGAGCGGCAGGACCTCGAAGAAACCCGTCATGACGTGGCTGAGCGGCTGGCCGACCACGGCCAGCAGGGCGAGCGTCAGCGCCGCGCCGAGGACGCCCACGAACGCTCCCTCGAAGATGAACGGCCAGCGCACGAACGCGTCGGACGCACCGACGAGCCGCATGATCTCGATCTCCTCGCGCCGCGCCACGACGGCGAGCTTGATCGTGTTGACGATGATGAACAGCACGGTCAGCCCGACCAGGCCCAGCACGACCAGGCCCCCGGTCCGCAGGAGGGTCGTGATCGTGAGCAGCCGGTCGACGTAACTCTCGACCGGGTCGACCTTCGCGACGGCGTAATCCTGTGCCTTGAGGAACTCCACCACACCGCCGTAGACCTTGGGGTCCTTGAGCCGGACCTGGAGGCTGGCCGGCAGCGGGTTCGAATCGAGAACCTTGGTCAGGTCCTCGTGCCCCAGCTGCGCCTGGCGATCGCGGAAGCGCTGGAGCGCCTGGTCCTTGGTCAGGTACTCGACGCTGAGGACCTCGGGTCGCGCCTCGACCTGCGCCTCGAGGGCCATGATGTTCGACTCGGGAAGGTTATCGCGGAGCTCGGCGACGACCTGGACCTTCTGCTCGACGAACTCGAGGCCGGCGGCGAGCCCCGTCTGGAGGATCCAGAAGCCCGCCAGCAGGACGAGCATCAGGATCATCGTCGCGGTCGCGGCGAGGCTCATGACCTTGTTGCGCCAGAAGCCCTGCCAGGCGCGCTTGAAGCTGAATGCGATGAAGGAGATCACTCGTCAGTCCCTGCTCGTCAATCTTCCCTGTGATACGCCCCGCCGACCTCGTCGCGGATGATCCGCCCCTCCTCGAGCGCGACGACGCGCTTGCGCAGGGCGGTGACGACTTCGGCGTTGTGGGTCGCCATCAGGACCGTCACCCCGAGCTCGTTGATGCGCAGCAGCAGCTGGATGATCTCCCAGCTGATCAGCGGATCCAGGTTGCCGGTCGGCTCATCGGCAATGATGATCCGGGGGTCGTGCACCAGGGCGCGGGCGATGGCCGTGCGCTGCTGTTCACCGCCCGACAGCTGAGCCGGCGTCTGCTTCGCCTGCGCGGACAAGCCAACGAGCGCGAGCACCCGGTCGACGGCGGGCCGGATCTGGCGGCGCGGCGTCCCGGTGACCTCGAGCGCGAAGGCGACGTTCTCCCAGACGCTCTTCGTCGGCAGCAGCTTGAAATCCTGGAAAACGATTCCGATCTTGCGGCGGACCTTCGGGACGTTGCGCCGCCCGAGGCGCGCCAGGTCGTGGCCGTCCACCACCACCTCGCCCTTGGTCGGGAGCTCGTCGCGGATCAGCAGCTTGATCAATGTCGACTTGCCGGCGCCCGACGGGCCCACGAGGAAGACGAAGTCGCCCTCCGGCACGAACAGGTCGACCTCTCTGAGGGCCACATTCCCGTTCGGGTACGCCTTCGTGACGTCATGCAGGAGCACCACCGCGCGATCGGGTCGGGGCGCCTCCGCCTGTGCGGGCCCGCTGCTACCCAACCCGGCAGGGCGGCCGTAGTCGGTCGGGGCGCGACGGGAAGGCGCGATGGTCATGGGTGCTCCGCGGGTTGGCCAATGGGGGTCATTGGCCGGCGCTATCTCGGCTCCTGCCGCGGGCAGGTCGGGGGAGCCACGTCTCCGAGAGGCTACCATCGGTGCCCGGAGCGCAGCAAACCACCCAAAAGTAGGGTGAACCGTCACGACCAGCGGCTCGGCCCGACAAGCATGGCCGCGCAGATGCCCCGTCAGATCAGCGCCAGCGAGCTCGGCACGTAGCGCGAGAAGTCCGCAAAGGGTCGCGTCCAGCACAGGAGCGTCGGGAACTCCTCGATTCGAAGTCCCGCCTGCAGCAGAGCCGAGAACAAACCCGCCGACGCGCCGGTCACCCGCAGGCTGCTGGCGCCGCGTGGGACGATCACGTTCAGGACGTGTCCAGCGATCGCCGGCAGCAGATCCGCGCTCAGAGCCGCGATCGGGCCGACGCGGCCGAGGCTGCTCGTGTAGCCGTAGGCCACCGCCTGCCCGTCGCGCTCACGATAGAGGTAGCCCAGGCGGTCGGCCGCCCGGAGGTAGCCGTGCTCGGCGGGGTGGTGGTAGCCGAGCACCGCTTCGTCGATGGCATCGACGTCCGCCTCCGACGAGCGATCCATCGGCGAGACAGCCAGGCCCTCGGGGAGTGGCGGCAGAACGCCGAGGGCGGGACGACCAACCAGCTGAAACACGGGCAGGCGGGGGACGATCCCGTACCGAGCGTACAGGCCGTTGGAGATCGGCTGCGCGCTGTCAGTCGCCGTACCAAGCACCAGCGGTCCATCGGGGTCGGGCTCGCTCCCGTTGGGGAAGGTCCGCAGGAGCAGCTCCCGACCCACGCCGTGGGACTGCTCGGCGGGATCGACGAAGAGCATGGCCAGGAACCACACGTTTCCGCGGACGTGAGCGGAACCGAACCCGATGACGCGCTCGCCACCCGGCGCGACTGGGTCCCCGCGGGCGGCTACCCAGAACATCGTGGGGTCGGTCGAGCGGATGTGGGCGAGAAGCCGTCGCAGCGGCCCGAGGTCGAGCGGGAACTGGGGCAGGTTCAGTCGGCCCTGGTAGTCCGTGATGCCGCTCTCCCAGATCGCGGCGCAGGCATCGAGGTCCTCGTCCCGCGCGAGCCGGTAGGTCAGCGGTCTGCGCTCGATGCGCTCCGCGCGCTCGATCACGCCGCCGACTGGCCGTCCGGCCCCGTTGCCTCCCGCTCGAGCTCGGCCTGCATGAACGCGTCCAGGTCGCCGTCGAGCACGGCCCCCGTGTTCGAGGTCTCGACATTCGTGCGCAGGTCCTTGACCATCTGGTAGGGGTGCAGGACGTAGCTGCGGATCTGGTTGCCCCAGCCCGCGACGACATGCTCGCCACGGAGCTGGCGGAGCTCGGCTTCCTTCTCCTCCAGCGCGCGTTCGAGGAGACGCGCCTTGAGGACCTTGATCGCCGTCTCCTTGTTCTGGGTCTGGCTGCGCTCGTTCTGGCTCTGCGCGACGATGCCCGTCGGGACGTGCGTCAGGCGAACGGCCGAGTCGGTCTTGTTCACGTGCTGCCCGCCCGCACCCTGTGAGCGGAAGGTGTCGACCCGGATCTCGTCCCAGTTCAGCTCGATGTTGACGTCTTCCTCGACCTCCGGAAGCACTTCGACGAGGGCGAACGTCGTCTGTCGCCGATTCTGGGCGTCGAACGGGCTGATACGCACGAGCCGGTGGACGCCTCGTTCCGCCCGGAGGTAGCCGTAGGCGTTGCGTCCCTCGACCGCGAACGTGACGCTCTTGAGCCCGGCCTGGTCACCCTCCAGCTGGTCGACGATCTCGGTCCCGAAGCGATGACGCTCGGCCCAGCGCAGGTACATGCGCAGGAGCATCTGGGCCCAGTCGGTGGCTTCGGTGCCGCCCGCCCCCGCACTGATGGTTACCAGTGCCGAGTGGTTGTCGTACTCACCGGAGAACAGGAGCGCGGTTCTCTCGCGGTCGTAGGAGTCGGCCAGCGCCTGCGCGTCTCGCTCGATCTCGGCCGTCAGCTCGGGATCCTGGCCGTCCTCGACCAGCTCGAGCAGCTCCACGATGTCGGCCGCGCGCTTGTCGAGATCCGACCACAGGGCGATCTCGGATCGGAGGCCGTCCGCCTCGCGAAGGATCCTCTGCGCGTTGCGCTGGTCCTCCCAGAAGCCGGGCTGCTGGGTCAGCGCCTCCAGCTTGGCGAGGTGCGCTTCCTTGCTCGGGAGGTCAAAGACGCCCCGATGTCGATCGGATGCGCTCTGCCAGCTCGCGGGTCGCTGAGGCGTCCACCCTAGTTCCGCTCCCGAAGGTCCTGGAGCAGGATGGGGCGGAGCTCGATGAGTCGAAGGGCAGTCTTACTCCGGGCGACGACGGGGTTCACGCAGGGACAATAGCTGTTGTGGGGACAGACGCCACAGTTTCCGTCACAGTCGAGGGCGGCGGCGTAGCTACAGTTGCGACAATCTCGCTCGCAGGCGATCAGATCAACAAAAGACGCTTCCTCGGCCTGCTTCACGGCTCCCTCTCGTTTGTGGGGCAGGGTCGGACGGAGGTGGTGCACGGGGGGTCCGGGCGGGGGGATCCGGACCGATCCTCGCCCCAGGGGTTTTGCCGGAGTATAGGGTCTGAACTCCCTCACGCCAAGGGGCGAAATGGCAAAAATCGTTCGAGATTTCGTCCCGGACGAGCCTCCCCCGGATGTCCCGCCTCCGCCTCGCGGACGTTCGTGAGAGCTTCAGCGGGCGTCGGACGCGAGCTCCCCCGCGGGCGCCTCGCGTGCCAGGAAGTAGAGACCCAGTGCCGCCAGCTCGTGGGCCGTTGCATCAAGCCGCCGCGCCGGATCGCTTTCGATGACGCTCGTCGGCGTGGCTGATCCGTAAGCCTTGATGCCCAGGTCCTGGGCGATGCGCAGGACGCGGAGCATGTGGGTGGGGTCGGAGACGAACATGGCGTCCGAGATTCCTCTCTCCCGGAGGATCCCGGCGACGGACTGCAGGGACTCGAGGGTCGTGCGGCCCTGGTCTTCGACGAGGATCGCGTCGGGATTGACGCCGTGCGCGATGGCGTACGCGCGGGCGCTTGCCGCCTCGGTGGTCCTGTCGCCTTCGGCCTTGCCGCCGGTCACGACGAAGTACGGCGTCCCATAGTGGAGGAAGAGCTCGACGGCATGGTCCAGGCGCGCCGCGAAGACCGGCGACGGACGCCCATCGAACTGCGCCGCCCCGAGCACGACGATCGCTCCGGTGGGTCGTTGTTCGTCGCGGCCGCCCTGGTCCCAGATCCGCCAGGTGCTGTAG
>DASXSA010000002.1:0-6693 GCA_036506235.1 Candidatus Limnocylindrales bacterium
CGTCGCTCGTCGCTCATCGTGGCACGCTCACGCGGGAGGCTCCTGCGATCGCTGCGCCGTAGCGCGTCAGTCGAAAGGACCCGTCAGCTGGGCCCGCTCAGGCCCAAGGTTGATCGGACGGGGGCTTCTCCCCCGGCGCTCGGCGGGCGCCGAACCGCCGCAGCGCGTCCTCGAAGCTCTTTCTGTCCGGAGAGAACAGCGACTGTGCGAGACGTTTGCCTGCCTGAGAGGAGGCGGGTTTGAGGATATTGCCGAGCACGACGGCGGCCACGGCGGCGAGGTCGCGCTCCTTGCGAACCTTCGACTTCGCCTCCAGGTAGTCGGCGAACTCACGCTCCAGCGTTCCGCGGACTTTCTCGCCGTCGGTACCCAACCTGCGAAGCGTCCTGTCGACTTCCTGCGGAAGCATTGACTTCGGAAGGTCGGCCTCGGGTCCCCAGATCAACCGCCTGACGCGGCGGAATACCCGCTGCGGGCCGCCGGCCACGAGGAACGCGACGCCTGCTGCGGCGCCACCTACCTTCAGCGGGTCGTCCCTGACCCGGGCCGGAATGTCCACCGCGGAACGAGCAGCCGCCGCGAACCGGACCGTCTCATCGACAAGGCCCTGTCGAGCCGCCAGGACCTCAGCCTTGGCCGCATCCACGTCCGCGCGGCCTGCCGCAGGCGCCAGGCTTCGGTCGTCGTTCATCGCCGGCCCACCGGGACTCGCTCCCGAATCCATTCGATCGTCTCCCTCGTGGTGTCGATCGTCTCCTGGGGTACGAAGCGCGACTTCAGCGCGTCGAAGTCGATGCCCTCGCGGAACGCCAGGAAGCCGAGTGCTACAGCCCACACGAGCAGGCCGACCGCCAGGCCGACCGCCACGGCAACGTGAACACTGAGTGCGACGGCCGTCAGCGCCCCGAACACGACGCCGAGCAGGACGCCCAGGATCAGTCCGCGGATCACGCCGCCGACGCTCCGCGACAGCAGACCAATCAGGATCCCGAGTACTCCGAACACGGCGGCCAGGGTGGCCACGCCCACGGCCAGCGGCCGGCTGTCAGGCGCGATGTTGCCGGCGACCTGGTCACCCAACAACGCCCAGGCTCGATTGGTTACCTGGAGCGCGAGCACCAACGCGACGATGACCCCGACCAGCAGTCCGGTCAGGAACGAGCCACCAATGGTGCTGCCGCGAGCCCCAAGCGCAACCAGGACGAGAATGAGCGCGACGAGGAGCGACAGCTCCGTTCCGTGCACGACTCCCCAGCCGATCGAACCGAACACCCACTCCCCGAGGAACAACGTGAGCCCGATCGGCAGGAGCATGGCCGCGAACAGCACGAGCGAGAACGCGATCCCCCCGAGCATCGCGACACGCTGGATCTCGGCCGTGATCGCGCCGAACTCCGCGCGGGCCAGGTCGATGTGGGCCTTCGCCAGGCGAACCGCGGCGCCGCGCGTCGCTCCGAACTGCTCGCCCAGCCCGGGTGGTCGATCGCGTCCGTCGGCCCGATCAGCTCCTCCGGCCGGCGTCGACGCGCGGGGATTGTGCTGTTCGTCCAGGGTCGACCTCCGGGCAGTGGGCAGGCTGACGAGGCTGGCCGATCATAGCAGCGGGTGCCGCAGCCTCCTGAGACCGGGCTCTGGAAAACAGGCTTGCGGTGGTCTCGCAAAGAGATCCCGACTGTCTGCCCGAACGGTTTCGCTAGTCGACGACCCGGAACGTGCGCTGGCCGAGCAGGTCGGCGGCGTCGAAGAACCCGTAGGTGCGCCTGAAGCCGGGGTCGGGCGCAATGGCTCGGCCCGTGGCGGTCTTCCACAGTTGCCGTTCGAGCTCCTCGATCCGTGCCGCGAGCTCGGCGGGACCGCGCGGCGTGGGAATGTCCGAGTACGTCCGGCGCCCGGCCGGGAAACGGACCACCTCGTCGGGAATTCGTGGCAGCGTGGCGAGGACGACCCGGGCGTGCGTCAGGGCGAAGAGGTTCCAGGGTTCGGGCTCTCGGAGGCGCGCCGGCTGTGCGCCTAGAGCCCTCGCGAACCGGGCCTCGGCTTCGGCCTCCGCCCGGGCTGCCTCACGCTCGGCCACGCCGCGCGCAGGTTCTGCACGTGCGAGGCCTGCCTGGAGGACGAGATGCTGGAGCTCGGCAAGGCCAGCCGCGTCTGCCCGGAGCCAGAGCTGGAAGCCCTCGTGGATACCCTCGAGGTGCGGCAGCGTCGCGCCGGCCAGGAAATCGGCGCCGCCGGTGGGAAGATCGCCCTCCCCGAGGAAGGCGTCCAGCAGCTCGCGGGTGCGCCGGACGATCGCAAGCAAGCGGTCGAACTCCGAGAACCCGCTCTGTTCGATGTCTGCCATAGCGATGCGCACCGACTGCGAGAACGAGATCCGCCGCTCAGGGCCGCGGTTTCGGCCTCAGCCTAACGTCCGAGAGCGTCGGTTGCGTAGTACGACGGCACACCCGCGCGAAGGTCGTCTCGCATGGCGCCGATCGTACTGACGCCGGGCAAGCCTCGTGCGCGCGCCCCCTCCTGCGGTACGCTCGCACGGTGAGCGGCCGTTCCACGAACGCCAGCACCGAGTCGGCGGCCACGAATCCGATCCTGACAGCGGAGATTCTCTCGATCGGGTCGGAGCTGACGGTCGGCGAGACACGCGACACCAACGCCGGCGAGCTCGCGCGCGAGCTGAGCGACGCGGGGGTCGCCGTTCTCCGGATCACCGCCCTTCCCGACGACCTTGACGTCGTCGCCGATGCATTCCGGCAGTCCGCGCAACGGGCCCACCTGACCGTGTCGACCGGGGGGCTCGGGCCGACGCCCGACGACCTCACGCGCGAGGCGATCGCCGCGGTCTGCGGCGAATCCCCGGCTGTCGACGACCGGCTCGAGGCGTGGCTGCGCGAGGTGTGGTTCCGGCGGGGCATGCCGTTTCCCGAGATCAACCTCAAGCAGGCGTGGCTGATCCCTTCCGCGAAGGCAATTCCGAACCGCAACGGCACGGCGCCGGGCTGGTGGGTCGAGCGACCCGGTGGTCGGCTGATCGTCGCGCTGCCTGGTCCGCCGCGGGAGATGCGCCCGATGTGGCGCGATGCGGTCCTGCCCCGCCTGCACGAGCGCGGCCTCGGGGTCGAGCGAGTGACGCGGACGCTCCGGCTCTGGGGAATTGGCGAGTCGCAGGCCGCCGACCTGATCGGAGAGGCAGTGTTGCGGGGCGCCAATCCGGCCGTGGCGACGTATGCCCGTTCGGACTCGGTCGACGTCCGGATCTCGGCGGTCGGCGAAAACGGGCGCGACGCGGCGGCGATTGCATCGGAGGCGGAGGAAGCAATTCGGGCGGTCCTCGGGGGATTCATCTGGGGAAGCGGGGACATCGGCTGGGCGGAAGCGATCGGCCGTGCGCTCGCTGATCTCGACAGGACGCTGGTCGTGGCGGAGTTCGGAACCGGTGGCGCATTTGCGGCACTGTGCGGGGAGCTGCCGAGCCTGGTGCGGATCACCACGACCGGGGCAGCTGGCAAACTGCCTCCCGATGACGAGCAGACCGTCTCCGACCTCGCGGACGCCGTCCGACGAGACGCAGGCGCCGAGGTCGGGCTGGCGATCTGTGCGCGTCCGCAAGGCGGCGACACGAGCGCCGTGATTGCGGTGAGCAGTCCAGAAGGATCCGTCGTCGAACGCCGGACCGTGTTCCAGGGCGGACCCCAGGGCAGGAGCCGCGCGGCGCTGACGGGCGCCTCGATCCTCCTGCAGCGCCTCACCGGCGCGACCGAGCGAACACCGACGGAGCGCGCGCGCGAGGCGGAGGGCGTTCGGTGAGCGATCAGTCAGCTCAGCCGGCGGACCGGCAGGTCGTGGCGAGCGATCCGCCTGTCACGCCGACCGACCTCGGACAACTGCCGCTCTTCGATGGCGTTCCCGATGCCGAGCTGTTAATCCTTGCCGCGTCAGCCTCTCGCGTGGTCTACGCGGACGGCGAGACGATCTTCGAGGAAGGTGACCCGGCGACGACGGTGATGTCGATCCTCCGCGGGCAGATCGTCCTCCGCTCGGCTTACGGCGACCGGTCGACGATCGTGCAGACGATCGGCCCCGGCGAGCTGCTCGGCTGGTCAGCGCTCCGCGACGAAGCGACGACCCTCACGAGCGCGCGCGCCATCGGCCAGGTCGAGGTGCTGGCCTTCCCGGCGGAACGCCTGCTTGACCTGTTGGCCGCCGGCGGGGTGACGGGTCGCCTCCTGATTCGGCGTCTCATCGGGATCGCGACGACTCATCTCCAGGAGACCCGCAGGCAACTCCTCCGCGCCGGCCGCGAGGGCGTCATCACCGCGGGCTGAAGCGGGTCGGACGGCGACCCCGAAGGTCAGGCGATCGGGAAGCCCGCGCCGGGTCAGGAGATCGACAGGACCGGCTGCTGCTGGTTCGCCGCCCGCACGCTGACCCGCGCCGCGATCGTGCGCGCGAGAGCCGTCAGAGCCTGCGCCGCGGGGCCGGGCTCCCGTTGGGCGACAGCAGGCACGCCCACATCGCCGCCCTGGCGCACCGTCACGTCCAGGGGAATGCCACCCAGGAACTCGATCGACTGCTCGCGCGCGAAGCGCTCGCCGCCGCCGCGCCCGAAGATCTCCGTCGCCTCCCCGCAGTGTGGGCAGACGAACGCGCTCATGTTCTCGACGATCCCCAGCACCGGGACGTTCATCCGTCGGCACATCGCCAGTGCCTTGGAAACGTCGGCGAGCGCGACGTCCTGCGGTGTCGTGACAAGAACCGTGCCGCTGATCGGCACGGCCTGCGCCAGCGTCAGCTGGGCGTCGGAGGTGCCCGGCGGCTGGTCGATCACGAGGTAGTCGAGTTCGCCCCAGTCGACGTCGCGCAGGAACTGCTGGATGGCCCCTCCGACGAGCGGCCCGCGCCACACCACGGGCTGGCCCTCGGGCACGAAGAACTGGATCGAGATCACCTTGACGCCGTGGCGCTCGAGGGGCTCGATCTTGCCGGCGGGCGTCGCCTTCGGCTGGCCTTCGGCCCCGATCATCTGGGGGATGTTCGGCCCCGTGATGTCAGCGTCGAGCAGACCAACCGAAGCGCCTGCCTGGGCGAGGGCAACCGCGAGGTTGACGCTCACCGTGCTCTTACCCACTCCGCCCTTCCCCGAGGCGACCGCAATGATGTTCTTGACCCCGGGCAGGACCTGCTGTTGTGGGACGTTCGGTCCGGAGCGCCGCACCATCGCGCCCCAGCTGACCTCGATGGTCTCCGCGCCGAGCGGCTTGAGGGCGCGCGCGACGTCGGCTTCAATCTCGTCCTTGAGCGGACACGCCGGTGTCGTCAGCTCGATCGTGAACGCCACCCGGGAGCCATCGATGACCAGGTTCTTGATCATGTCCCGGGAAACCAGGTCACCTGGCAGCTCGGGCTCGCGCACGTTGCGCAGCGCATCGAGGACGGCGTGTTCGGTCAGGGTTGTCATCGTGGGGGTCGGGGGCCTCGATAGCGGGTCGTGGGCTCGTGACAGTCGGTGCGTCGATATCGTACCCCCGGTCCCCGGCAGGCGCCCCCGAGCCCGAAGCCATTCGGAGCCTGCCGCCTGTCATTCCTGAGGATCGAACATCAGGAAGAAATGAGCCCTGTCGGGGTTGACTGGTGCTGCTGATTTGCGACGCGAGTAGCGACTAGCACGGAATTCGCATGGAATTGCGGCTTGACCTGCGATCCCCGCAGCCCTTGACGGGAATTGACACCCATTTCGGCGACACCTATCCTCGGCCGGTCCCCGCGCGGCCGGAGGAGGAGGCATGCGGGACCACTCGTGCGGCACAGTGCAGTAGATTCCGCGTCGGTCGACGAGTGCCGGCGTCCCCCACCCGGTAGCGGCCGGTCCGAGGAGTAGGAGTCCTTGCCCGCAGTCGATGTCCGCCTCGTCGACGTGGTGAAACGCTTCGGCGAGACCGTCGCGGTCGATCATGTCAGCCTCGAGGTCCAGGACGGTGAGTTCTTCTCCCTGCTTGGCCCCTCCGGGTGCGGCAAGACCACGACGCTCCGGATGATCGGCGGCTTCGAGGAGCCGACGTCCGGCCTGATCGAGTTGCAGGGACAGGACGTCACCTGGCTGCCGCCCTACAAACGGAACGTCAACACCGTCTTCCAGAACTACGCCCTCTTCCCCCACCTGAACGTTTACGACAACGTCGCCTTCGGGCTGCGGCGGAAGGGCGGCCTGCGCGACAGCGAAGTCAGGTCGCGGGTGACCGACATGCTCCGCCTGGTGGAGCTGCCTGGCTTCGAGAAGCGCAAGCCGAACCAGATCTCCGGCGGCCAGGCCCAGCGCGTCGCCCTGGCCCGCGCGCTCATCAATCGGCCGGCCGTTCTGCTTCTGGACGAGCCGTTGGGAGCGCTCGACCTGAAGCTCCGCAAGCAGATGCAGGTCGAGCTGAAGCGCATCCAGCAGGAGGTCGGGATCACCTTCATCTACGTGACCCATGACCAGGAAGAGGCGATGACGATGTCGGATCGCATCGCGGTCATGAACAAGGGCCACTACGAGCAGCTCGGCGATCCGGAGAGCCTCTACGAGCGCCCGACGACCCGCTTCGTCGCCGGCTTCCTCGGGGTCAGCAACCTCCTGCCGGCGACCGTCGTCGGCCGCGAGGGCACGTATGCCAACGTTCGCCTGGGGGACGACAGCCGGATCCGGGTCCCGAGCAACCTGGT
>DASXSA010000003.1:0-11528 GCA_036506235.1 Candidatus Limnocylindrales bacterium
GCCGTCGCGATCCGGCCTCGGACGGTGCCACGCGTGACGATCAGCTCCGGGGCTGCCCGTTCGGCGCTCGGGAGCGCGAGCGCCAGCACGCAGACATAGCGCGCGCCACGCGCCGCGGGTGCGAGTCCGTCGAGCGCGCGCAGGAGCTTGTCGTTGTTCTCCGCATCGGTGGCTCCCTCGCCCGCGTAGCGCCGCGTTCGAACGCCTGGCGCACCGCCCAGGGCCTCGACCTCCAGGCCCGAGTCATCGGCCAGCGTGGGCATGCCCGAGAGCCTCGCGTAGGTTCGGGCCTTCAGGCGAGCGTTCGCCTCGAACCTTTGACCAGTCTCGGCGACCTCCTGCTCGAGCCCGAGGTCGTCCAGCGAAACGAGCTCGACCGGAACGTCTTCGAGCAGCTCGCGGAGCTCGCGCAGCTTGTGGGGGGAGCGGGTCGCGACCAGGACGCGGTCGTCAACCCGGGACGCGCCTCCCTGACGCGCGCTCACCGAGCGCGCGCGATCGCCTCCGCCTGGACGTCGAACAGGCGCTCGAGGCCCATGTTGGCAAGGTCGAGCAGCTGATCCACCCGGCTGCGGTCGAATGGCCGGCCCTCCGCCGTTCCCTGCAGCTCGACGTAGGTGCCCGCGTCGGTGCCGACGACGTTGAAGTCCACCTCCGCGCGCGAGTCCTCGGAGTAGTCGAGGTCCAGGTACGGCGCGCCGTCGACGATGCCCACGCTGACGGCGCTCACCTTCCCAACCAGCAGCCGCTCCATCCCGTGATTGATGAGCGCGACCGCGAGGGCGACGTAGCCACCGGTGATCGACGCGGTCCGGGTGCCCCCGTCGGCCTGCAGGACGTCGCAGTCGACGGTGACCGTCCGCTCCCCGAGGCGCGACAGGTCGACGACCCCGCGGAGCGAGCGTCCGATGAGTCGCTGGATCTCGTGGGTGCGGCCGCCGATTCGTCCGCGGGTCGACTCACGCTCGGTCCGCTCGGCGGTGGCCCGCGGCAGCATCGAGTACTCGGCGGTCACCCAGCCGGTGCCCTTGCCACGCAGGTGCGGCGGGACACGATCCGCGATGGTGGCCGCGCACAGCACCTCCGTGTCTCCGACCCGGATCTGGCACGACCCCTCGGCCCATTTCTGGACGCCGAGCGTGAGCGTGACCGGGCGCAGGTCCGTGGGTCCTCGGCCGTCCTGCCGGACGAGCGTTCGGTTGCCGATCGTCATCGCCGTGCCTCCTGGGGACGTGGCAGCGGGATACCGCTCCGCTCCGTCCGCTCCTCGACCTTGGCAGCATCCCACAGGGCGTCCAGTTGCGAGAAATCCAGGTCGCGCAGCGCGACCCCACGCTCGGCTGCCTGGCGTTCCACGCTCCGGAATCGCCGACGGAACTTCTCGTTCGCGCCGCGCAACGCTCCCTCGGCCTCGATGCCCTCCTTGCGGGCGACATTCACGAGCACCATGAGCAGGTCGCCGAACTCCTCGCGCCGCTCGGCTGGCGTGGTGGCCGCGCGCAGCTCGTCGAGCTCCTCGCGAACCTTGTCGAGGACGCCTTCGATCGATGGCCAGTCGTATCCCAGGTTCGCCGCGCGCTCCTGCATCTCCTGACTCGCGGCGAGGGCCGGCAGCGAGACGCTGATCCCGTCGAGGGCGCTCTTCGGGGGAATGGAGGTGCCGGCCTCGTCCGCCGCCACGGCCGCGGCCTGCCGTTCCTCCGACTTGATGCGCTCCCACTGACGATTCACGTCGCTCGCCGTCCGGACCTGCGCGTCACCGAAGACGTGGGGATGGCGGCGAACGATCTTCGAGCCGATGGCTGCCTGGACGTCGGTCAGGTCGAAGACGCCCTCTTCGGCAGCGAGCTGGGCATGGAGCACCACCTGCAGCAGCAGGTCGCCGAGCTCCTCGGCCAATGAGGGAGTGGCGCCGGCGGCGAGGGCGTCGTAGACCTCGTAGGTCTCCTCGAGCAGGTGCTTCCGCAGCGTTTCGTGGGTCTGCTCGCGATCCCAGGGGCAGCCGTCAGGCTGGCGCAGCCTGTGCGAAATCCATGGCAGTGCCCAGGGACTCGCGACCGCGTCCTCCGGTGCGGCGGGCGGCAGGTAGACGGGCGCTTCGAGGTCAGCGGTGGACAGCTCGGCGATCGTTGTGTCAGCCGCCTCGCCGAAGCGGCCGACAGGATGGGCGGTGGGGTACAGGCGTCGAAGCACGGACAGCGGATCCCGGCCGGCCGGCCCATGGCGACCGGGCAGTGGGAGGTCCTCGGCAGGACCCTGTGCCCCAGCCTCCTCCTCGCCGCCGAACATCACCGCGGGTGCGATCAAGGCCGGCCGGGATGGTTCGATCGGCGTCCCGATCAGGTGCTCGGCTGCGATCAGCTGGAGTCCGGCGCCGACGTCCAGGGCCCAGCGCTGCCGAGCCTCCGAGATGAGATCGTCGAACGTGGCTCGTCGATTGGCTGCCCCGCCACGACCACCCGGACCCGCCGCCAACCCTATCCCTGGCTGTCGGTGGCGATACCGGACGAGGTGTTGATCTTCGCCTTGGTCCGCTGGTCGGCGTACCAGTTGTCGAAACCGTCGGCCTTGAGCGTGTCGATCTGGCTCTGATCCGGCAGGCGGGACTGCTCCTCGAAGACCTTGAACAGGTAGAACGTCCCGTTGCTGTCGGTCCGGGAGCTGACGCCGCCCACCTTCGTGGCGAAGATCGCCTTCTGGAGCGTCGGGTCCATCTGATACGGAGCAATCCAGCCGATGTCGCCGCCCTTGTCCTTCTCCTCCTGCGGAGCGTCGGAGTTGGCCTTGGCCAGCGCGGCGAAGTCGCCGTTCGCCGCCTGCAGCTCCAGGCCGGCGGCCTTCTCCTCGGCCGGCTCGCGGCGGCCGATGAACTGGATGACATGCCAGCCGAACGCTGACTTCACCGGCTCCAGGATCTGGTCCTTGGTCAGGTTTGGCGCGAAGATCGCGGCGCCGAAGGCGGGGTCGTAGGTCTTCTCGGATGCCCACGGGAGCTCGCCGCCGCTCGCACCGGTTCCCTTGTCGTCGCTCTCCTTCTTGGCGATCTCGGCGAACTTCTTGGGATCGGGATCCTTCTTGAGCTTCTCGTACGTTGCCCTTGCGAGATCCTCGGCGGCCTTCCAGGCGGGATCGGTCGCCGGGACGCTGGAGGCTTTGCTCGCGTCGTGGTTCGGCGCGTACAGGATGTGCCGGACCTCCACCTGGTCCTCTGTGATCGGCTGGCCCTGGTCGTCGAGCGGCGGCTGGATGGTGATCTCGGCGACGTGGCGCTGCGTCGAGGGCTTGGTCGTGAGATCCGCGACGACCTTGTCCTTGAGCGCGTCACGAATGGCGTCGAGCTTCACGGCGGCGCGATAGACCGGCAGCGGGACGTTGTGATCGACGATCCTCTGCTGGTAGATCGAATCGACCTTCTCCGGGTTGATGTCGGTGACGCGCCCGATCCGGTAGATCCCATCCTCCCCGACCAGCACCTCGGTCATGCTGTTGGCCTGCAGCTTGAACAGCGCGTCGACGAATGCCTTGTCGGTCGACGCGTCGGTCGCCTGGATCCAGCCCATGTCCCCGCCCTGCGGTGCGGTGTAGTCGGACGAGCTCGTCTTGGCGACGTCTTCCCACTTCTTGCCGGCCTTGAGGTCGGCGAGCGCCTTGTCGGCCTTGTCCTGGGCGGCCTTCTTCTGCGCGTCCGTGGGCTTGTCGGCCGTGCCGGTCGTTTCGGGCTTCACCGCGATCACCCAGGCGTGGCGCTCCTCCTGGGTGGTTGCCTCCTCGGTCAGGCGCTTGTCGATCTGGTCGTCGGTGACCGTGATCCCGTCCGACGCGGCGAGCTGGCTCTGCAGCTCCCCGTCGATGAGATGGTTCAGGGCGCCCTGGGTGATTGCCTGGCTCGTGCCGAGCTGCTGGTTGATGTAGTTGGTCTGCTGGTCGGCAGACTGCTGGTCGAGGCGACCGGCGTTCACGGCGTCCTGGATCCTCGAGAGCGTGATGTCGAGGCGGAACTGCTCGACCTTGATCCGGTCGCGTAGCTGGTCCTTGCTGATCTGGTGGCCGTTGACGTCCGCCACCGACGCGTAGTGGTCGCCGTAGTAGTTGGCGGCCGCGGCAGCGCCGAGGATGACCAGCGCAACCAGGATGACGAGGCCGAACGCGAGGTTGAGGAGGAGGGTGCGTCGCGGGCCGCGCGCGACGCGGTCGGTCCGTTTGACGACCGGCCTGGCTCGAAAGGTCATGCGGGGTAAGGATCCTGTCGATTCTGGGGTCGCGGCACGGGGAGGGAGGGCCGCGATTCGGGGCGGTATCGTACCCTACGGCCGTGATCGGCAACGACGGCGATGTGGACCACGCCGCGGCGTTCCGCGGACGGCGGATCCTCGTCACCGGCGGTTCGGGCACGATCGGCGCCCGGCTGGTCGATCGGCTCATGGCGCTGGGTCCCGAGGTCGTGCGGGTCTTCGGCCGCGACGAAACGAAGCAGTTCTACCAGCGCCAGCCGTACCGGGATCGACGGGACATCCGCTTCCTGATCGGCGACGTCCGGGATCGCGAGCGCCTCCTCCGCGCCCTCGAGGGCATCGACGTGGTCTTCCACTGCGCGGCGCTCAAGCACGTGGAATCGGGCGAGTCGAACCCGTTCGAGGCGACTCAGACAAACGTGACCGGCACGCAGAACCTGATCGACGCCTGCCTGGTCACCGGGGTCCGGACCATGATCCTGACCTCGTCCGACAAGGCTGCCAACCCCGTGTCGGTCATGGGCGCGACCAAGCTCCTCGCGGAGAAGCTGGTCACCGCCGCAATCCACTACCGGGGCCGCCACCCAACGACCTTCGCCAGCGTTCGCTTCGGGAACGTCCTTGGCTCACGCGGCTCTGCCCTGGAGCTGTTCGCGGCCCAGATCGCCGCCGGCGGACCGGTGACAGTGACAGATCCCGCCATGACTCGATTCGTCATGACCGTCGACCGTGCGGTCGACCTCGCCCTGTCGGCAGCGACGATGGCCCGCGGGGGCGAGGTCTTCGTGTTCAAGATGCCGGTCGCCAGGCTGGCCGACCTGGTGTCGACCGCGATCGAGGTGTACGGGCCAGTGTCCGGACGCGACCCCCGCCAGATCGAGATCGTGACGATCCCGGCGCGCGCGGGGGAGAAGCCCTACGAGGAGCTGATGACCGAGGACGAGTCGTCACGGGCGCGGGACATCGGCGCGATGTACGCCGTGCTGCCGGCGATCGAGACGCCGCCCGCGGTCCTGGAGGCGTACGCCGGCGCCGATCCTGCCCCGGTCGGCCCGTATCGATCCGACGGGGTGGAGCCGATGTCGCTTGAGGAGGTGCGTCGCATGGTCGCGACAACCGCCAGGGCCGAGGTCGTCGCCGGGTGAAGATCCTGGTCACCGGGGCGGCCGGCTTCATGGGCCGTTGGGTGGTCGGCGAGCTGCTGGAACGCGGACACGAGGTCCTGCCGATCGACAACCTGGTCGAGGGCGACCAGGCCAACCTCGCTGAGTTCGCCGGGCACTCCGGGCTGCTGGCGTTCGAACGCGGAGACGTGCGCGACGCCGACGCATGCCGCCGCTGGCTGTCCGGCACCGGGGCGGTCGCCCATCTGGCGGCTTCCATCTCGGTCCAGGACAGCATCGACGACCCGGCCGTGACGTTCGACAACGACGTGGTGGGGACGTTCCGGCTGCTGGAGGCGAGCCGGGCGGTCGGAGCCCGCTTCCTGTTCATGAGCACGTGCATGGTCTACGACCGGGCGACGGCGGGATCCGGGATCGACGAGGAGCACCCGACGAAGCCGGCCTCGCCGTACGCCGCCGCGAAGCTCGCCGGCGAGGCTCTCACGCTGTCCTATGGCCATGCCTACGGGCTGCCAGTCACGGTCGTGCGTCCGTTCAACACCTATGGCCCGTACCAGCGCTCGGTTGGGGAGGGCGGGGTCGTCGCGATCTTCACCCGGCGCTCGTTGCTGGGGGAAGAGCTGCGAATCTACGGGGACGGCACGCAGACTCGTGACCTGCTGTTTGCGACGGACTGCGCGCGGTTCGTCGCGGACGCGCTGCTGTCCGACGCGGCGGTGGGTCGCGTCCTGAATGCCGGGACGGGGCGCGATGTGTCGATCAACGACCTCGCGGCCGCGGTCGAAGCGGATCCCTTGCGCATCGTTCACGTGCCGCACATCCATCCGCAGAGCGAGATCCAGGTCCTGCGCTGCGATCCGCGTCTTGCCGCAGAGATCCTCGAGTGGCGACCCGAGGTGCCGCTCGAAGTTGGCCTCCGGCGTGTCCGGGACTGGATGGCGCAGCGGCTCGAGCTGGGCGTGGCCGTGCAGTGAGCGACGTGGCGGTGGGCGCGACGAAGCTCGCGATCGATGGCGGTGAGCCCATCCGCAAGGATCTCCTCCCCTATGCCCGCCAGTGGATCGACGAGCGGGACATCGCGGCCGTCACAGACGCCCTTCGCAGTGACTGGCTGACGACGGGCCCACGCGTCCCGCAGTTCGAACGGGAGCTGGCCGACTGGACCGGCGCGCGCCACGCCGTCGCCTTCAGCTCGGGGACCGCGGCCCTGCACGGCGCGACGGCGGCCGCGGGTCTGGCGCCGGGTGACGAGGCGATCACGACGCCCATGACCTTCGCTGCCACCGCCAATGCCGTCCTCTACGTCGGTGCTCGCCCGGTATTCGCGGAAATCGACCCGGGAACGCTGTTGATCGATCCGGAGCGGGTCGCGGCGGCGATCGGCCCGAAGACGAAGGCGATCCTGCCCGTGGATTACGCCGGACAGCCCGCCGACTACGACGCCCTGCGCCAGGCGGCGGCACGGGCGCCCTCCGGGCCCCTGACGATCATCGCCGATGCTGCCCACTCGCTCGGCGCGGCCTGGAACGGCCGAGCGGTCGGGACGCTGGCCGACATGACGGTCCTGAGCCTCCACCCGGCGAAGATCATGACGACGGGCGAGGGGGGCGCCGTTCTCACTGACCGCGACGACTACGCCGAAGCCCTCCGCCGCTTCCGGAACCACGGCATCGGCACGGAGCTGTCGGCGCGCCGCGACTGGACCTACGCAATGGTCGAGCTCGGCTTCAACTACCGCCTGACGGATGTCGCGGCCGCCCTCGGAACGAGCCAGCTGCGGCGTGTCCCTGAGTTCCTCGATAGGCGCCGCGAGCTCGCCGAAAGGTATCGCCGGCGCCTGGCAGGCCACGCGCTGCTCGACATCCCGGTGGTCGCCCCGGCCGCGAACCCCGGCTGGCACTTCTACTTCGTCCAGCTGCGACTGGACCGGCTCCGCGTCGATCGAGGTGCGGTCTACCGGGCGCTTCGTGCGGAGGGGATCGGGGTCAACGTTCACTACATCCCGGTCCACCGGCATCCCTACTACCGGGAGCACTTTCCCGGGGTCCACCTGCCGGTGGCCGAGGCGGCCTACGAGCGGCTGTTGACGCTGCCGCTGTTCCCGGCCATGTCCGATCGAGACCTCGACGACGCAGTCGCCGCCCTGGACAAGGTCACGACCGCCTACGCGGCCTGAGCAACGGGTGCGCATCGTCGGTGTCATCCAGGCCCGGATGGCGTCCACACGCCTGCCGGGCAAGTCGCTCGAGCCGCTCGCCGGCCGTCCGCTCGTGCTGTGGACTGTCGCCGCGATGCAGGCCGTGCCGGAGCTGGCCAACCTGGTCGTCGCGATCACCGAGGAGCCATCCGACGACCCACTGGCGGCGGCCCTCGAAGGGTGCGTTTCCGTGCATCGAGGCGCAGTCCATGACGTGCTGCGCCGGGTTCAGGATGCCGTTGCTCCCTTCCGTCCCGACCTCGTCGTCCGTGAGACGGCGGACAATCCGTTCGTCGATCCGGCGGTCGTCTCCGCGCAGCTGAGACGCTGTATCGAGGGCGGGTTCGACTACCTGGGCACGGCTGGCTGGCCGCTCGGCATCGCGGCGGAGGTCGCACGAGGAAGGGCGCTGGCAGAAGCCGACCGGGAGGCCGCAGAACCCGCCGAGCGCGAGCACGTCATGCCGTTCCTGTACTCGCACCCCGAACGCTTCCGGATCGGTAGCCTCTCCCCGACGATGCCGCTGCCGTCCGGGCGATTTACCGTGGATACGGCCGAGGACCTCACGTTCGTCCGGGCGATCGCGGAGCGTCTCGGGAGGGAGAGGGCGAGCGTGGCACGCCTGCGCGCGATCGTTGAGGCGGAGCCGGAGCTGGTCGCGATCAATGCCGGCGTCCGGCAGAAGACGTGGCAGGAGGCCGAGGTCGGGTGAACGTAGTGCACATCGGCGATCGCGAGGTAGGCGGCGGCGCCCCCGTGTACGTCATCGCCGAGGCGGGATCGAACCACGATCGGAAGCTCGACCAGGCAAAGCGGCTGATCGACGTCGCCGCCGAAGCCGGGGCCGACGCCGTCAAGTTTCAGACCTTCGCCGCGGACCGGATCGTGGCCGAGACACCGACAAGGGCGAAGTACCTCGACTCGATCCTCCCTCCGGACAAGACGATGTCCGACCTGTTCCGTGAGCTCGAGCTCCCGCGCGAATGGCATGCCGATCTGTTCGACCACGCCACCGCGGCGGGCCTGGACTTCCTCTCGACCCCGTTCGACTTCGAGGCGGTCGACCTGCTCGACGGCCTGGGCGTCAAGGCGTTCAAGGTCGCCTCGTACGAGCTGTGGCACCTGCCCCTCATCCGCGAGATTGCGAGTCGCGGCAAGCCGATCATCTGTTCGACGGGAATGGCGGACATGGCGGACGTCCAGGATGCGGTGGACACCGTGGCCGCGACCGGCAACGAGCAACTCATCCTCCTGCACTGCGTGGTCAACTACCCGCCGCCCTTCTCCGATCTCAACCTCCGCGCCATCGAGACGCTGCGCGCGGCGTTTCACGTGCCGGTCGGCTACAGCGACCACTCGCCGGGCTGGACCGCGCCAGTGGTGGCCACGGCGCTTGGCGCGGCCGTGATCGAGAAGCACTTCACGCTGGATCGCAGCCTGCCTGGGCCCGATCATCGCTTCGCGCTCGAGCCGGAGGAGCTCCGCTCGATGGTGCAGGCGATCCGGGACACGGAGGCGGCGCTCGGCGACGGGGTCAAGCGGATGGCCGCGAACGAATCGGACCTCTACCGGACCGCGCGGCGGAGCCTGTTCGCAGCCCGCGACATCGCCGAAGGCAGCCCGCTCACCGAAGCCGACATCGCCGTGCTTCGCCCGGGCACGGGGATCGAAGTCCGCGAGCTGCCGAACGTCGTCGGGCGTACCGCACGCCGTGCGATTGCCCGGCACGAGCCGCTGTCCTGGGAGATGTTCTGACGTCGCGTTCGGTGAGGGGAGCGGTCGTCAGGCTCGTCGCAACCGCGGGAGAGGACGAAGGACGCGGACACCTGTCGAGGGCCATTGCGCTGGCCGGCGCGCTCCGCGACCGGAAGCTGGTGGTGCAGCTCGCCCTGCTGCGTGGGAACGCGAGCGAAGGCGAGGCCGCCAGACTGCGCGAGATCGCGGTCGAGATCTCCGGCACGGCCGGCGTCCCGGCTGTGCCCAAGCCTGCGGCGACAGTCGTCGACCTGCCCGACCCGAACGAACTGGGCAAGGCCGCGAGCCCTGGCCTGCTGGCGGGCGCGCTGGTTGTCTTCGACGATCGCGAGCTGTTCGCCGGCGCGGCCGAGGTGATCGTCCAGCCCTCGCTGCCTGCGTGGCGAGGTCCGGGAAAGGCACGGACGGTGCTTGCCGGGTACCGGTACGCCCCGATCGCCCGCGAATACCGCGAGCTCGCCACGGGCCGAAGTGGCGCAACCGCCGCCGGCGAGCCCTGGGTGCTGGTCTGCTTCGGCGGCGCCGATCCGGATCGGGTGACGGAGCGAATCGTGCGTGGGCTGCCGCCCGGCCAGGCCTGGCGGACGGAGGTCGTCGTGGGTGCCAGCTACGGAGGCCCGACTGAGGATTGGCCAGTTGATCCCGCTCGCGACCCAGCCGACCTGCCCCGTCGGCTGGCGAGTTGCGACCTTGCGCTGATCGGTGCCGGAACCTTGAAGTTCGAGGCTTCGTGCGTCGGCCGTGCGGCCGTGCTTCTGGCAGTCGCCGACGACCAGCTGAAGATCGGGAAGCCTTTCGCGGACACGGGCGCGGCCCGCTGGCTCGGAGATGGGCGAACGGTCGATCCGCGCGCTGTGTGGCTGGCTGTCGCCGAGCTCATGGCCGACACAAGCGAGCGAGGCCGCATGGGAGACCGAGCTCGTGCGGTGGTGGACGGCTGTGGCGCGGACCGGGTGGCCGACGCGATCGTCACGGCGATCGAGGGGTGAACAAGGCGGAGACGGCTCAGCGGGTCGAGGCGCCGGTCGTCGAGTCCAGGCCATACACGCGGACCAAGGCGCGACTGCGCTCGTTGGCGGAATCGCGCGCATCCACGATGGTTGCCGGCCTCCTGGTTGCGCTCGTGACGTGGCCGGTCATGTCGAGCGGCGACTACACGGGCCTCGACCCGTCGTGGCGAGCCGCGCTCCACCTGGCCGCGTCGGACCGCCTGCAGTGGGGCTCCGAGATCGTTTTCACCTTCGGGCCGCTCGGCTTCCTCGGCGTGCCGTGGCCGTTCTACGGGCCGACCTCGGCGCTGGCGCTCGCGTTCTCCACTGCCGTCGCGGTCGGCCTCGCGGTCCTGGCCGTCCATATCCTGCGTCGCTCGATGCCCCTGCCCGTGGCGTTTGTCGTCGCCTACCTCGTCGTTCGGGCGATGTTCATCCTTCCGGCGGCGGAACAGTTCTTCGTTCTCGTCCTGATCGTGTGCGTGGAGCTCCTGCGGGCCGAGCGGCCGATCGGGGGCCGGCTGTCGATCGCCCTTGGGATGGTCGTGGGATTCGCCTGCCTGCTCAAGCTGAGCGTCGCGATCGGGGTCGGTGCCGTCGTGGCGTTCACCGTGCTGGCCGCCAGGCGGCGGGCGCCGGATGTCGTCGTGTTCGCGGCCGCGGCGGGCGTGGCGTTTCTCGTCGGGTGGCTGGCGACATCCCAGTCGCTGGCCGGGATCGCCGGCTACGTGCGCGGCGCGTACGAGGTCGTCTCCGGCTACAACGCTTCGATGGGCCGTCCGCTGACGGCCGATCGACAATGGCAACCACTCGCCGTCGGCCTCGCCTGGGCGGTCGTGCTCGGCGGGGCCGTCCTGGCGTCGCGTTCGTGGCCGCGGGCCCGGCGGCTCGGCCTGCTGGCAGTACTCGCAGCCGTGCTCGTCATCCAGTGGAAGCTCGTCGTTCGGCCCTTTCCGACGTACGTCGCGGCAATGGGAGTAGGCGCGCTCATCCCGTTCCTGGGCGCGTTCCGGCGCAGGGAAGTGGCGCTGGTACTCGGGCTCGCGCTGGCGGTCTTCCTCGGGGTGACCGCCGTGCCCCCGGAGGCGTTCTTCAACCCCCTTCAGTCCGTGAGAACGGCCGTCCGACAGTGGTACGTCGCCGTTCGGGTCGATCGCTGGGAGACACGCGCGGAGGACACGCGGAAGAACATGCGCGAGCAGCTCGGCATCCCCGATGCGGTCCTGGCGAG
>DASXSA010000004.1:0-4448 GCA_036506235.1 Candidatus Limnocylindrales bacterium
GCGCCGGCAACGTCGACGTCGGCGGCGCCGGACAAGGGCCCGCTCGGCCAATTCAGGCACCTCGTGGTGATCTACGAGGAGAACCACAGCTTCGACAACCTGTATGGCAACTGGGGCTCGGTCGGGGGAGTCCACGTCGTCGGCCGCTCCGATGCGACGCCTGCCCACACCACCCAGATCAGTCAGGCGGGCTCGGCCTACGCGTGCCTGATGCAGCGAGACGTCAACCTGACCGCACCCAGCCCGCTGACGACGACGTGTGGCCCCGAGACGGTGACGCTGGGCGACGGAAGCACGGTCACCTACCCGAGTCATTTCGCGAACGCGCCGTTCAACATCGACACGTTCATCCCGGCATCGGCGACGACGTGTCCCGACCGCGACCACCTGTTCAGCTTCCCGAACGGGATCCTGAACGGCAGCGGACAGGGATTGCCGGGCGGCTGCACGCGCGACCTGGTCCACCGCTTCTACCAGGAGCAGTACCAGCTCAACGGCGGGCAGATGAACCGATACGTGACGGGCAGCGATGCCACCGGAACCACGATGGGCTACTACGAGACGACCCAGCTGCCGCTGTACGAGTACCTCCACGCGAACGGATCGCCTCGCTACGTCATCGCCGATCACTTCTTCCAGGCGGCCTTCGGCGGCTCGTTCCTGAACCACCAATACCTCATCGCGGCCGCCGCCCCGATCGTGAACCCGGCCGACTACAACCCGCCCGGCGGTCGCGTGCACGCGGTCCTCGCGCCGGACGGCTTCCCGACCAACGCCTACCCGCTCTACAAGGCAAGCCCCGCGCCCTCGGACGGCCCGATCACACAGGCGTGCGGTTTGACGACAACGGTCGCGAGCCTCGCCTGCGGGAACTACGGGGTCAACACCCTTCTGCCCTGGTATCAGCCGACGGGCGGGTTCGCGCCGAAGATTCACCCGATCGACGACACGAGCACCGCGATGACCATCGGCGACCGCCTGAGCGACGGCGGCGTGAGCTGGGCCTGGTACGCGGGCGGCTGGGACGACGCTGCTGGCAACACGACCGGCCGTGGCTGGACCGGGACCGCCTCCGCTTGCGGACCGAACTCAGCGCCCGCCGGCGCCGATGGGAACGGCCAGAACGCCGGCTTCCCATACTGCCCCGACAAGTCCTTCCAGCAGCACCATCAGCCGTTCGCATACTTCGCCCGCTACGCGCCGGGGCAACCCGATCGCGCGCATCTGCAGGACGAGCAGGACTTCCTGCACGCCGTCTCGTCAGGGACGCTCCCGCAGGTGAGCTTCGTGAAGCCGCTCGGCGTCGAGAACGAGCACCCAGGCTACGCGAGTGAGCCGAACGGCAGCGACCACCTCGTCGACCTGATCCAGGCGGTCGTGAACGGGCCTCAGGCTGGCAACACCCTCATCCTCGTAACGTACGACGAGTTCGGCGGGCAGTGGGATCACGTGTCGCCGCCGGGCATGGGAACGAGCGGCGCCCACGATGCCTTCGGCCCGGGGACGAGGATCCCGGCGATCCTGATCGGTCGCAGCCTGACGTCGTCGACCGTAGACCACACCGTCTACGACACGACGTCAATCATGCGAACCATCGAGGAGCAGTACGGCCTGACGCCGATCGCGTCGCGAGACGGCCTCGTCAACGACCTCGGGCCGGCGATTTCTGCCGGACGACGAGGTCACTGATCCGCGGAAGCCGCCAGCATCCGGCGTCGCCGCGACAGGAGAACGGCAACCGAAGCGCCCAGGAGCGTCCCCGCAGCGCCCCCGGCGCCGACCAGGGCCAGGATTCCGGTGTCCGCGGACGCCCTGGTCGCAATCGTCGGGAGCGAGGCCTTTGCCGTGGAGTCAGCCTGTGGCGTGACGGTCGTCGCGCTGTCGCCCGCCGTCGTATTCGCCGCAAGCGCCGTTGCGACGTCGCCCACGATGATCGTCCCGGACATGCCGCGGTGGAGCGCACATGCATACGGGAAGACGCCGGCCTTGTTGAAGCGGTAGGAGACAGTGGCGCCTGGCTGCAGTTCCGTGTCCCGGGAACCCCAGTCCTGGTTGGCTCCCGTGATGAGATGCACAAAGTCGGGGCCGTTGTAGAACGTGACGGTCGAGCCAACGGGCACGTGCGCGACGGTGGGCGCGAAGGCGCACGGCGCGACCTTGATCTGCGTGTCGGTGCTGACCGTCAGCGCCGGCATCTGGAAGCCGTGGTAGCAGGGGTCACCGGCCGAAACGCGAGGTGCCACCACGAGTCCGACGGCGAACATCAAGGGAACGGCGAGCGAGCCGACAATTGAGAGCCTGCGGCGGAACATGGCATCGACCTCCGGCGGCGTCCGTGATGTCACTCCTACACCGCGGGCTGGATGCGGGTTCCACGAGACAGGCGGGCTTGGCAACGCCGGATGACTGCCTTGCCAGGCGAGTCCGCTGCCACGTACGCTCGGGTCCAGGTGATGAGTTGACCGACGTCGTCATCGAGACCGGCTCGAAACGAACGTTCGCGAGCGCGAGGGACTGGCCCGGCTGGGCGCGTGCCGGACGGACCCAGGAGGATGCGCTCGAAGCCCTGCTCGCCTACGGTCCGCGCTACGCGGCCCTTGCGCGTAAAGCCGGCCTCGAGCTCGTGCCGCCGGCTGGCGCAGCTGACCTCAAGGTCACGAGAAGGGTCAAGGGCGACGCTGGCACCGATTTCGGCGTTCCATCCTCGCCCTGGCCGGACGACGATGACCCTCTCGAAGATCGCGAGCTGAAACGCCTGATATCGCTTCTCGAGGCAGCCTGGGGAGCCTTCGACAGGAGCGCCCGTTCAGCAGAGGGCGTCGAGCTCCGTAAGGGTCCCCGCGGTGGCGGGCGGGACCTGGACAGGATCGTTGACCATGTGATCGAGGCGGAGGAAGCCTACCTGGGACAGCTCGGCAGCCGACCGCCCAAGCGCGCAGGCGATCGAAAGGCGCACGTGACCGCTTTGCGTTCGATCCTGCTCGACTCCATCGATGCGCGCGTGCACGGTCGTCCCCTCGCGGATCCGCGCAACACGAAGAACCCGTGGACGCCGCGCTACACGATCCGCCGGACCATCTGGCATGCCCTCGACCACGCATGGGAGATCGAGGATCGCGGCTCGCCTGAGCCGGACGCGAAGGAGGCCAGGCAGACGAAAGGGAAGAAGCGGGCGCAATGAAGATCGGGATCACGATGCCCCAGGGCTGCGATCGCGAATTCCTCGGGATGGACGCGCGCTCGGCCTGGAGGCGAACGATCGAGGTCGCCCAGCAGGCGGAGCGACTCGGTTTCGAATCCCTGTGGGTCTACGACCATTTCCAGGTCGACCCGCCGCCCGAGGAGGCAATCGTCTTCGAGCCGGTCGTGGAGCTCGCCGCGCTGGCGATGGCCACCGAGCGCGCGCGTTTGGGGCACCTCGTGATGGCCGCGGCGTATCGGAACGCCGCCCTCACGGCCAAGGCGATCTCCACGATCGACGTCATCAGCGGCGGGCGCGTCGAGCTGGGGATCGGGGCGGGCTGGAAGGAGGACGAGTGGCGGGCATACGGCTACGGATTCCCCGATGCCGCCGAGCGCCTGGCGATCCTGTCCGATCACCTCGAGATCATCACCCGCATGCTCGCGCCGGGTCGCGCGACATGGAACGGTTCGCGTGCGCACGTGATCGATGCGATCCACGAGCCGAAGGGCCTCCAGCAGCCGCGCATCCCCATCGTGGTCGGCGGCAACGGCCCGAAGGTGACCTGGCGGCTGGCGGCGCGTTTCGCCGACGAGCTCAACCTGGACGCGCTCATGCCGGAGGAGGTGAAGGCGGCGCTACCGGTCATCCAGTCGCGGTGCGAGGAGATCGGCCGCGATCCGGCCACCCTGCAGGTGTCCGTCCACGTGTGGGGCCGCCCGGCTGTTCCACCCGGGCCGCAGCTGCGGGCGCGGCTTCGCGAATACCAGGCCCTCGGGCTCAGCCGGACGATCCTGCAGGGGTTCGGCGCAGTTTCCGACCCGACCTTGCTCGAGCGGCTGGCCGAGGATTGCGCTGCCGTCGGGATGCTCCAGCCTGTCGCGCCAACCGGGGCCGGGGCGCCGTCCTAGCCGTTCGACCAGCGTTCCTCGAAGATCAGCTCCTCGCGCGGCAGCCGACCCTTCCCCGGCGCTGACTTGGGGCGGCGAGCGGCCTCCGTGGGATGGCCGAGGGCGACGATCGTCCGGACGAAGCGGTCGACAGGCAGGGCGAGCAGATTGCGGACGAGATCGCGCACGTCGGGGCGGATCCAGGCGATGCCGCCGCCCAGCCCGAGCATCGACGCCGCGATCAGCATGCGCTCGGCGGCGCGACCGTCGTCATAGGCGCGCGAAAGCTGTCGGCCGGGCTCCTCGGGCAGGACGATCGCGACCGCGCCCATCGCCGTACGAAGCGAGCGCGTCTGGGGCAGGCCGCCCTCGGCGAT
>DASXSA010000005.1:0-3962 GCA_036506235.1 Candidatus Limnocylindrales bacterium
GACCTGACATCCAGGGTCGCCGCTGACCTGACGCCCAGGCTCGCCTACACGTGCGGAATCCCGGAGCCTCGCCTGTTCGGCGCCAACCCTGCCGGGCCCCAGCAGGAGGATGTCAGTCCACGCGAAAGGCCCGTGTACCATCGGGACGATGGTCGTTCCTGGGCGCGTCGAGGCCGCCCGAATCCTCCTGTCCCTCGACCCGCCGCCCTGGCACCTGCGGCATTCGCGGGCGGTCGCCGAAGTGGCCGCGTGGCTGGCTCGTCGCGTGGAACGTTCGGGGATCGCCGTACAGCGATCGGTCGTGGAATCAGCGGCCCTGCTGCACGACATCGACAAGGCGCTCCCCAGCGACGACGCATCTCGAGCCCTCCCCCACGGCGACGGGTCTGCCGACTGGCTGACTCGCCATGGCTTTGGGGAGCTGGCCCGGATCGTGGCCGCCCATCCGGTGACGCGATTGCTGGACGAGGAGCGCTACCGGCGATGGGCCGCGTTTGCGAGCCGGGAGGAGCGGATCGTGGCCTACGCCGACAAGCGCGCCGGCCGGCGCCTCGAGTCGATGGAGGCTCGATTCGCCTCCTGGGAGCGTCGCTATCCGGAGGGCTGGTCGGCCGACGATCGTCGCAAGGTTCGGGCGCGCGCGCACCGCCTCGAGAGGGACGTCTGTGCCGCGGCCAGCGTCCGCCCCGAGGATGTCGGGCGGCTGCGCTGGACGTCGGTCGCATTCCACGAGGCACGCCGCCGGAAGGCCGCGTGAGTCCCCTGTCTGCCACCTCGAGCGTCGGACTCTACTGGGGCGACGACGCCTACGGGATCGAACGCGCGGTGGACAAGCTCGCCGAGCGAATCGGCGAGGAAGCAGGCGCACCCCTCGAGCGCTGGCGCACGGGTGGAGAAGCTGCCCCTCTGGCTCTCCTTGCCGAGCGGCTGGCCACCGCAACCCTCTTCGGCGGCGGCAGCCTGGTCGTGGTGAGCGAACCCTGGCCACTCGTTCGTTCCAAGGCCGCGCGCGAGACGTTCGCCGAGCTGCTCTCGAACGTCGCGCCGGGCAACGCCCTGGCGCTGACCGTGCTGCTCGATGGATCGGGCCGTCCGCCGGCCACGCTCGAGCAGCTCCGCGAGGCCGTGCGTAACGCGGGCGGCGAGGTCCTGGAGCTCAAGGCCCCGAAGGGCGGCGCGATGACCCGCTGGATCGAAGACCGCGCCCGGGAGCGCTCCATCAGGCTGGAGCCCGGCTCGGCGCGCGAGCTGGCAACGCGGATCGGAGCGCTGGTGGCAGAAGGCGACATCGATCGCCGGCGCCAGGGGATGGTCGCCATGGGCGAGCTCGACAAACTGGCTCTCTACCGGCCCGATTCGCCGGTGTCCGAGGACGACGTCCGCGCGCTCGTTGCCGAGACCGTGCCCGGCTCCGCCTGGGCGTTCCTCGATGCCGTCGGCGAGCGGCGAGTGCACGAAGCGGCGGACATCCTCGAGCGGCTGATCGCCACGACGCCCGAGCCGGTGCTCGTTGCACAGCTCCATCGGCGGATCCACCAGCTCATCGAGGTAGCCGACCATCTCGCATCGGGGACCCGCCCTGCGGGCCTCGTTCGCGCCCTTCGCCTGAAGCCGTTTCAAGCCGAGAAGCTGGCCGGCCAGGCGCGCCGCTGGAGCCCCGTTGAGCTGACGGCCGCGCTCGACGGCCTCCTGGATCTCGACAGCCTGGTCAAGGGCGTCGCCGGCACGACGGCGACCGACGCGCAGCGCCGGATGGCGTTCAGCCTGTGGATCTGGGAGCGGGTCGCCGCCGGTTCAGTTACTACCGCGGCGGTTCCGGACGGCGCCCGCCCCTAGTCGGCGCTGGACCAGGCCTGCTCCTGGACGACGAGATCGCTCTCGATCGCGAACACGCAGCGTCCCTCACCCAGGTCGAGGAGCTCGATGAGGTCCGGGTCGATGTACAGCTGGTGGCAGTCCTCACACAGCCCGCCGGGGACCCCGAAGCACAGCCGTTCGCTCTTGTCGGGGAGACGGAACGTCGTGTCGAAGCGGGTGATGATGAGGCGGCGGCTGCAGCGCGGGCACCGCTCGCGGAGACGGGACATGCAGGCTGGATCCTTGACGGAGCCGGCTCCACGGCCGACCTGCCCGGCATCCTAAGGACGGCCAAATCGAGCAGACATGACCCGCTCGTACCACGCTGGCCGGTACCCGCAAACGGAGGCGGCGCGCGGCGCCGGGCCTGGACGCCGGGCGCCTACTGGACGCGCAGGATCGTCCGCGCCTCGGACCAGTGCTTCTCCAGCCCGTAGAAGTCGCGCTCGGGCGGCGTGAAGACGTGCACGATCACCGAACCGAAGTCGAGCAGGACCCAGTGCGAGGCCGCCACGCCCTCCCGGCCGATGGGCCGCACCCCCTCTGCCCGAAGGCTCTCCACGATTCCGTCGGTGATCGCGTCGAGCTGCCGCTCTGAGCCGCCGGAGCAGATGACGAAGTAGTCGGCCATCGTGGTCAGGCTCCCGAGGTCGAGCAGCACGATCTCGGCTGCCTTCTTGTCCTCGGCAAGCTCGACGATTCGCCGCGCGATGTCGAGCGGCGCCCGTTCACTGGCCGGAGCCGGCTTCTCGCGGTGTGGGAGTCCATCGGGCTGGCGGGCTGGGGCTGGCATCCGGCTCGAGGCCGCTGCGTCGGTCACGATCGATTTGTCCTCCGGTCGTCGCTGGTGTACAGGTCATGGTCAGTGATATAGGCCAGGACTGCAGGCGGCACGAGATACCTCACGGAGCGACCCGCTGCAATTCGCTCGCGGATCTGGGTTGCTGAGACGGCCAGCCGCGGACCCTCGAGGAAAGCCACGCGATCCTCGAATCCAGGGAACTGCTCGGACACCCAGGCAGTGTCGACGCGCGGTTGGTCACCGCGTTCGCTGGAGACAAGCCCCCGTGGAAACACGGCCAGCCGTGCGAGCTCCAGCAGGCGGCGAGGGTTCCGCCACGACGGCAGGCCGGCAAGCGCTTCGTCAGAGATGATGAAAACCAGTTCGCGCTGGCGGCCTGAACCTCGCGCCTGGTCCGCGAAGCTCTGCAGGGTGTCGACGGCATAGGACGGGCCGGGGCGGTCGACCTCCGCTCGCGAGAGCTCGAACGCCGGGTTGTCTTCGATCGCCAGGGCGACCATGGCCAGCCGGTCTGTCGCCGGCGTGATCGGTCGACCCGGCTTGTGCGGCGGCTGGCCGGCCGGAACGAACAGCACGCGCTCGAGGCCGACCGTCTCGCGCGCCTCTTCGGCAATCGCCAGATGGCCGATGTGGATCGGGTCGAAGGTGCCGCCCAGGACCCCGCGCGAGCCCGGGACGACCACCCGGGGACCCGTCAGCGCGCCCTCGTGGCGGACCTGGGCGTGGCCGACCTGGGCGTGGCAGACCTGGGCGTGGCAGACCTCGGCGTGGCCGACCCGGTCTCCCAGGGCGCGGGCTCCCACTCGAGCTCCACGCGGCCGATCCGAACCGTGTCCCCGGGCTCGATGCCGGCGTGCCGGAGCTCGTCCTCGATACCCAGCCGGGCGAGGTCGTGCTGGAATCGCTCGGCCGACTCCTCGTTGTCGAAGTTGGTCTGTGCGGCGATCCGCTCGATCCGGCGACCCCGCACGCGAAAGGCTCCGTCCTCGCGCGAAACCTCGAAACCTTCGTCGAGGAGGGTGTCCGGGCGGTGCACGACGACGCCAGCCGGTTCGGGTGGGGCACTGAGCGTCCCGGCGTCAGGGAGGAGGCGCGCCAGCCGCAAGCGGAGCTCGTCGAGTCCTTCGCCACGCTCCGCGGAGATCGCGACCACGTCGATCTGATCACGCCGCCGCGCGCGCTGGAAAGCCTGCCAGGCCGCCGCGGCCGCGGGCAGGTCGATCTTGTTGAAGGCCACGAGCATCGGCTTCTCCAGCAATGCCGCGTCGTGCGCCGCGAGCTCGTCCCGGATCGCACCGTAGTC
>DASXSA010000006.1:0-4430 GCA_036506235.1 Candidatus Limnocylindrales bacterium
GGCACCAACTACGCAAACAGCTCATCGAGCGGAAATACCGACTCGCAGCGCGCGACGGATCTGTTGAAGAAGAGCTTCCCCGCCCAGTCGGGCGATACCGATCAGATCGTGTTCCACGCCACCGGTGGCAAGGTCACGGACCCACAGGTCCGGTCTCGAATCGCGCCGATGCTCGCCAAGGTGGCCACACTGCCGCACGTGACGGACGTCGTCAGCCCCTACACGAAGGGCGGAGCCGACCAGGTGTCGGCGGATGGCACCATCGCGTTCGCGCAGGTCAATTTCGACCAGCAGGGGTACGACCTCTCGACTTCCGACGTGAACAAGGTGATCTCGGTCGCGCAGGACGCGTCCTCCCCGCAGCTCCAGGTCGAGCTTGGTGGTCAGGCGATCCAGCAGGCGGAGCAGCCGGCGCTCGGCACGGCCACGGCGATCGGCCTGATCGCAGCCGTCGTCATCCTGCTGATCACCTTCGGCTCGGTGGTGGCGATGGGCCTCCCCATCGTCACCGCGTTGCTTGGGCTCGGCACCGGGGTCGGCTTGATCGCGATCGGCACGCATCTGATCGACATGCCCGACTTCTCCACCGAGGTGGCGGTGATGATCGGCCTTGGCGTCGGAATCGACTACGCGCTCTTCGTGGTGACGCGGTTCCGGGAGAACTACCGGGCCGGGGCCGACGTGGAGACGTCGATCGTCGGTGCGATGGACACGGCCGGGCGTGCCGTGGTGTTCGCCGGGAGCACGGTGATCATCGCGCTGCTGGGCATGTTCGCGCTCGGCATCAGCTTCCTGAACGGGATGGCGATCGCAGCGTCCCTCGGTGTTCTGATGACCATGGTCGCGGCGCTCACGGCCCTGCCCGCGCTGCTCTCGCGATTCGGGCACAGGGTGGGACGAGCCGGGCGCCGGGAACGGCGGCGCGCCGCCGCCGGCACCCCAGCCCGCCCGGGCTTCTGGTCGCGCTGGGCGATGGTGGTGCAGGCGCGTCCCTGGCCGGCCGCTATCGCCGGGCTGGCCATCATGGCCGTCCTGGCGGCGCCGGTCTTCTCGATGCGCCTCGCCTCGAGCGATGCCGGCAATAACCCGACCCATGACACGACCCGCAAGGCGTACGACCTGCTCGCACAGGGCTTCGGCAAGGGCTTCAACGGGCCGCTCCAGATCGTCACGGAGCTGCCGAAGGCTGGCGATACGGCCGGGCTATCCCAGGTCACCGACGCGGTCCGCGCCGATTCCGACGTGGCGTCGGTGGGCGCGGCTCAGCTCAGTCCCAACGGCCGAACCGCGGTGTTCAGCGCATTCCCGCGTTCGGCGCCGCAGGACCAGGAGACGACGGATCTGGTGAAGCGCCTCCGCGACGACACTCTGCCTGCCGTTGAGACGAGCTCACAGACGAACGTGCTCGTGGGCGGGCCGACCGCGAACCAGGTCGATTTCGCCAACGTCCTGTCCTCCAAGTTGCCGCTGTTCATCGGCATCGTCGTGCTCCTGGCGGGCCTGCTGCTCACGATCGTGTTCCGATCCGCGGTGATTCCGCTGCAGGCCGCCGCGATGAACCTGCTCTCGATCGGCGCCTCGCTGGGAGTCGTGGTGGCGATCTTCCAGTGGGGCTGGCTCGGTGGCCTCCTCGGGGTGACCCCCGGGCCGATCGATGCCTTCATCCCGGTGTTCCTGTTCGCGATCCTCTTCGGGCTGTCGATGGACTACGAGGTGTTCCTGGTCTCCCGGATCCACGAGGAGTGGACCCGTCGCCGGGACGCATCGCAGGCCGTGGTCAGCGGCGTGGCGAGCTCGGGACGGGTGATCACCGCCGCAGCGGCGATCATGGTGTGCGTGTTTCTGTCGTTCGCCGCGGGCGACGACCGGGTGCTGAAGCTGTTCGGCCTGAGCCTGGCCACGGGCGTGTTCATCGACGCCTTCGTGGTCCGCAGCCTGCTGCTACCCGCGGTCCTACAGCTGCTCGGGCGGCGGACCTGGGCGCTCCCGGGCTGGCTCGATCGGCGACTCCCCCACCTCTCCGTGGATGGAGAGCTGGCCGATGGGAGCCGCGCGGCGCGGCCGCCGCAGCCGGCGTTCGAGGAGGCCGGCTGACCTACCAGGGTCGGAGGCCGGGCCGCGCAGCGCCCGGCCTCCGCCCGCTCACTCGGCCTTGCCGAACGACTCGATGTCCTTCCGCTCCTGTTCGGAGAGCTCGCGCGGCTCCTCGCCGCGGGCGACCTTCTCGCCCTCGACGTAATGCCGGATGTCGTCGACGATGTCCGGATTCGCCAGCGTTGTGACGTCGCCGACGTCGGTGAAATTGGAGATTCCGGCGATCACGCGGCGCATGATCTTTCCGGAACGCGTCTTCGGCATGTCGCTGACGACCCAGACGTTCTTCGGGCGCGCGATCTTCCCGATCTCCGTCTCGATCGCCTTGGACACCTTCTCCGCGACCTCCTCAGGGCTTGTGCTCACACCCGGCTTGAGCGCGACGTACATCTCAACCGCCCGGCCGCGAATCTCGTCCATCACCGGAACCGCCGCCGCCTCGGCGACCTCGTCGACGGTGATGCTGGCCGACTCCAGCTCCTTCGTTCCCAGCCGGTGTCCGGCGACGTTGATCACGTCGTCGACCCGGCCGAGGATCCGGAAGTAGCCGTCGGCAGACTGGGTCGCACCGTCGCCGGCGAAGTACGGCCAGTCGTGCCAGTCGGTGCTCTCCTTGTCCTTGCAGTACTTCTCGTAGTAGGTCTCGATGAAGCGCTCGTCCTGGCGCCAGATCGTCTCGAAGATGCCCGGCCACGGGTTGCGGATGCAGATGTTGCCCGCGTTGCCGCTACCGGCCTCGACCTCGTTGCCTTCCTCGTCGTAGATCACGGGATAGACCCCGAGCACTCCCGGACCACAGGAGCCGGGCTTCATCGGCTGCAGGGCGGGCAGGGTGCTGCCCAGGAAGCCGCCGTTCTCGGTCTGCCACCAGGTGTCCACGATCGCCGCCTCGCCCTTGCCGACGCTGTTGAAGTACCAGCGCCAGACGTCGGGCTCGATCGGCTCGCCGACCGTGGTCATGTGCTTGAAGTGGTAGTCGTACTTAGCCGGCTCGTCCGGACCCAGCTTGCGCAGCATCCTGATCGTCGTCGGCGCGGTGTGGAAGATGTTCACCCCGAGCTTCTCCGCGATCCGCCACGGCCGACCGGCGTCCGGGTAGGTGGGGACACCCTCGTACATGACGCTCGTGGTTCCCAGCGCCAGCGGGCCGTAGACGATGTAGGAGTGCCCGGTGATCCACCCGATGTCGGCGAAGCACCAATAGGTGTCGTCCGGGTGGATGTCCTGGTAGTACTTCGAGGTCCCGGCGACGTATGAGAGGTAGCCGCCGGTTGAGTGCTGACAGCCCTTGGGCTGGCCCGTTGTGCCGCTCGTGTACATCAGGAACAGCGGCGCCTCGGCCGGCATGGAGACCGGCTCGACCTTCTCGCCGCGATAGTCCTCCAGCACCTCGTCCACGAAGAAGTCGCGGCCCTCGACCATCGGGCTCTTCGATGCGTACTCGCCCGGGTTGCGTCGCCACACGAGCACCTTGTCGACCTCGACGCCCTGCTCGCGTGCTGCCTTCAGCGCCTCGTCGGCCTTCACCTTGTGGTCGATCAGCTCGCCGTTCCGGTAGTAGCCGTCCATGGTCACCAGGATCTTGCTCTCGGAGTCAGCGATCCGGCCGCCGCAGGCCGCGCCGCTGAAGCCGCCGAACACCTCGGAGTGGATGACGCCGAGCCGGGCGCAAGCAAACATCGAGATCGGGAGCTCGGGGAGCATCGGCAGATGGAAGGTCACCCGATCGCCGACCTCGACGCCGCCAAAGTCCTTGAGCAGGGCGGCGAACTCGTTCACCCGGTCGTACAGCTGCTGGTAGGTGACCTCCTTGATCTCCTCGTCCTCAGGCTCGGGCACCCAGATGAAGGCGGCCTTGTCGGCGCTGGTCTCGAGGTGGCGGTCGACGCAGTTGACCGAAGCGTTCAAACGGCCGCCCACGAACCACTTCCAGAACGGCGCGTTGCTCGTGTCCAGGATCGTGTCCCACTTGGCGTCCCAGGTGAGCAGGTCCGCGTATTCAGTGAAGCAGTCGGGGAAGTGCTCCTCGCTGAATCGCTCGAGGATGGCCGCGTCCGCGGCGTTCGCCTGGGCTACGAACGCCTCTGGCGGCTTGACGTACCCCTCCTCGCGCCAGTGGACGGCGATCTGCGCCTCGGAGAGCGCAGCCGCGCTACCCGCGCCGTTGCCGGTTCCGGTCGTCCGGGTGCCTTCCGGGGTCATCTCCAGCTCCTTTCACTAAGTTTGTCCGCGTCCTCAATCCAGCTCGCTCTCCGTTGCCGCCTGCGCAACGTACTCAGCCGAGCCCGGAGCCAGCGCGCCCCGCGGTCGCGCCGGCTCCGTAGCCTGGCCTTCTC
>DASXSA010000007.1:0-12056 GCA_036506235.1 Candidatus Limnocylindrales bacterium
TGGCGGAAGATCGTGCCGCCGGTCGGGAAGTCGGGGCCGAGCACGAGGCCGCACAGGTCATCCGAGGTGATCTCCGGATCGTCGATGAGCGCTGTGGCGGCATCGACGATCTCTCCCAGGTGGTGGGGCGGGATGTTTGTCGCCATGCCCACCGCGATGCCCGACGAGCCGTTGATGAGCAGGTTCGGGAGCTTGGCTGGCAACACCTCCGGCTGCTTCTGCGTCCCGTCGTAGTTGTCGACGAAGTCGACGGTCTCTTTGTCGATGTCGGCCAGCATTTCGCCGGCGATCGCCGTCAGGCGCGCTTCCGTGTAGCGCATGGCCGCAGCCGCGTCGCCGTCGACCGAGCCGAAGTTGCCCTGCCCGTCGACGAGCGGGTAGCGCATCGAAAAGTCCTGCGCGAGACGGACGAGCGCGTCATACAGCGCGACGTCGCCGTGCGGGTGGTACTTGCCCATTACCTCGCCGACGATCGCCGCGCACTTGCGATACGAGCTCGTCGATGAGAGGCCCATCTCCCCCATCGTGTAGAGGATCCGGCGATGGACCGGCTTGAGGCCGTCGCGCACGTCCGGGAGCGCCCGCGACACGATGACGCTCATCGCGTAGTCGAGATAGGCGGTCCGCATCTCCTCCTCGATGCGGACGACGCGGACGTTGCCCATGTCGTCGGTCACGGTCGAGTTACCTCGTTCAGGTCTACGGTGCTCAGGTCAGCGGAGGCTCGGGCGGGACGAAGCCCTCGATCGCCGCGCTGAATCCGGCCGCGGTCGCAGAAGCGCGCGAGGTCGAGGGGGCGCCTGTCCGCCGGCGCACGGGCATGAGGACCTCGCGGATCGCAGCGGCACGGTCCTCCGACAGCTTCGGCAGGACGTCCCGGATGACCCAGGCGCGATGCCCGTCCGAGGTTTCCGCCGCCAGCTGCGCCTCGCTTTCGCAGAACCTCGACACGGCCTCGCGGTCGACGAGCGTCAGGGACCGGAGTGCCCAGGCGAGTGCCTTCTGGACGTCCGGCTCGGCGTCGCCGATCAGATTGTCGATGAGCTCGAGCCCGTGGCCGGCGACGTCCGGCGACCTGCCTGCGCGACGATCGACGAATGGCAGGGTGGCGATCGTCGAGCCGACCAGCCGGCGCTCCCAGCGCGACGCCGAGAAGGCCAGCTGCTCCAGCTCCGCCCAGCGGTACGGCTCCCGAACGATGCCCTTGCCGATCGGGTGGGCCAGCGCGTCGACCGTGATCCAGTCATCTGCCTCGCGCGCCGCCCGGCGCAGGAGTTGCCAGCTTCGCTCCGGATCGTCGAGCACGAGCCGCTCCAGGAGGCCGAACGCGAACCAGCGAACCTCAAGCTCCGGTTCGCGGAACAAGCGATCGACCAGGAAAAGCCACTGCCCGGTGCGTTCACGGCGCGTTTCCTCGCGAAATCCGCGCTTGACGGCCTCAATCAGTGGCCAACGAACGCCAAAAACCGGGCCAAGACCGGGCGCGACACGATGCTGTCCGGCCTGGTAGTCGGGGTCCGCAAGTGCGCGAAAGCCGTCGGCCAGGGTCCGGGTGAAGTCGTCCGGGTCGCCCGTCCGCTCGGCAAGCGCTCGACCCAGCTCCTCGGCGGCCGCCCGCCGGTCGGCGACCAGCTCGGCCGCCCGCTGGCTGACGGGGCTCCGCACGCGTTCCTTCAAATCCGAGGTCATCGCGAGGGGTGTACGCCGTCGCTGGGGTCGTCATCGTCGACCAGCCTGAACTGGTAGCGAGCCTTGAGCTCCCGCTTGCGCTCTTCGGGCGCGGGGACGTAGACCGCCTCGGCGACAGCCAGAACCTCGCCCGTGGCCGCGTCCACGATCTGCCCCTGCGTTCGCAGCAGCCGCCTTCGCCTGTCGGTAATCCACCCCTCCGCGCGAACCGGGTTTCCAATCAACACCGGCTTCCTGAAGTCGACCGACAGACGAGCGGTCAACCCCCAGCTGTCCTGGCCGACAAGCGCCCAGGCCATGACCTCGTCGAGGATCGCGGTGAGGATCCCGCCGTGAGCGATGCCCTCCCAACCCTCGAAGCGGCTGGACAGCGTCAGCTCGGTCCAGCACCGGTCGGCGTCCCCGTGCAGGCGGAGCTGAAGACCGTGCGCGTTGAGCTGTCCGCAGGCGAAGCAGTTGTGCGGGGCGAACTCGAAGCGCTTCGCGCCGACGCGGAACGCGACCGTCGCCGCCTTCTCCCGGGCGGCGACGGGGGCCTCAGACGTCAAGGTTCTGGACCTTGCGCGCCTCGGTCTTGATGAAGTCCTTGCGAGGCGCGACCTTCTCGCCCATGAGCGTCGTAAAAATGGCGTCTGCCTCGATCGCGTCCTCGACCTCGGCCCGAAGCAGCGTGCGCGTCTCCTTGTTCATCGTCGTTTCCCAGAGCTGCTCGGCGTTCATCTCCCCAAGGCCCTTGAAGCGCTGGACCGAGACGTTCTTCGTGTTCAGCTCCTTGACGATCCGGTCGCGCTCCTTCTCCGAGTTGGCGTAGCGCGTCTGCTTGCCCGTGCTGACGCGATAGAGCGGCGGCTGGGCCACGTACAGGTAGCCGTTCTCGATGATCTCGGGCATGTGCCGATAGAAGAACGTGAGCAGGAGCGTCCGGATATGGGCGCCATCCACGTCCGCGTCGGTCATGATGATGATCCGGTGGTAGCGCAGCTTCGAGATGTCGAAGCCCTCGCCGATGCCGGCCCCGAGCGCGATGATCAGCGGCCTGACGTTCTCGCTCGAGAGAATCTTGTCGAGTCGCGCCTTCTCGACGTTCAGGAGCTTGCCGCGAAGCGGCAGGATCGCCTGATAGCGCCGGTCGCGGCCCTGCTTGGCGGAGCCGCCGGCTGAATCGCCCTCGACGATGTAGAGCTCGCTCCGGGCGGGATCGCGTTCCTGGCAGTCGGCGAGCTTGCCGGGCAGCGACATGCCCTCCAGGGCGCCCTTGCGGATGACCAGGTCGCGGGCCTTGCGCGCGGCTTCGCGGGCCCGAGCGGCAGTGAGACTTTTTTCGATGATTCGGCGCCCGTCGGCCGGGTTTTCATCCAAATATTGACCGAGACTGTCGGCCACGGCCCCCTGTACCTGGCCTTTGACCTCGGCATTTCCAAGCTTCGCCTTGGTCTGGCCCTCGAACTGCGGATCGAGCAGCTTGACGCTGATGACGGCGGTCAGCCCCTCACGAACGTCGTCGCCGGACAGGTTGGCGTCCGATTCGCGCAGCATCCCCGCGCGTCTCGCCCAGTCGTTGAGTGAGCTGGTGAGAGCCGCCCGGAAGCCCGTCACGTGCGTTCCGCCATCGACCGTGTTGATGTTGTTGGCGAATGCGAGCACGTTCTCCGTGTACGTGTCGTTGTACTGCAGCGCGACCTCGACGGAGGTCGAACCTTCCTTGCGCTCCACGTAGATCGGGCGGGCGTGGAGCGGCTCCTTGTTGTGGTTGAGATGCCGCACGAACGAGACCAGGCCGCCCTCGAAATAGAAGGTGCGCTCACGATCCGCCCGCTCATCCACCAATCGGATCCAGACGCCCTTCGTCAGGTAGGCGGATTCCCGGAGGCGCTGCGAGATCGTGTCGAACGAGTAGTCCGTCGACTCGAACATCTGGGGGTCGGCACGGAACTGCGTCGTCGTGCCGCGCCGGCCGTTCTGCGGGCCCAGCTTACGGACGGGGGTAGTCGGCTTGCCGCGCACGTACTCCTGCGCCCAAACCGCGCCGTCGCGCGCCGATTCGACGCGCAGCCACTCCGACAGCGCGTTGACGACGCTCACGCCAACCCCGTGCAGCCCGCCGGACACCTTGTAGCCGCCCCCGCCGAACTTGCCGCCGGCGTGGAGCATCGTGTGTACGACCTCCATCGCGTCCTTGCCGGTGGAGTGGCGCCCGACGGGCACCCCACGCCCATCGTCGGTAACGATCACCGTGGAGTCGGCCTTGATGATGACCTCGATATGGCGGGCATGGCCGGCCATCGCCTCGTCGATCGAGTTGTCGACCACCTCCCAGACCAGGTGATGCAGCCCACGCACATCGGTTGAGCCGATGTACATGCCGGGCCGGCGTCGAACCGCATCCAGGCCCTCGAGGACCTGGATGCTGGCGGCGGTGTAGCCGTCGCCAGCTTTCGCACGAGTACCGCGTGCCGGGCGTGGAGCGATCGGGGCCTCCGCCCGACGGCCCCCGTTGGCCGTCACGATGCCGCCCCGACGAGGCGTTCGTAGAGGCGACCCAGATCCTCGTCGTCGTAGAACTCGATGACGATGCGGCCGCCCCTGCGAGTGCGTGCGAGCGTCACTTTCGTGGCCAGGCTGCGTCGCAGCTCCTCCTCGAGCCGCTCCAGGTCGGGATCGGCGGCGACTGTCCGAAGCTGCTTGTCCTCCAAGCGTCGAGCCGGCTCCCGAACGCGGCGGACCAGCTCCTCGGCCTGGCGGACGGAGAGGTCGCGGCCGACGATTGGATGCAAAACAGCCGGCTGCATGCCGACCGGCAGCCCGCCCAGCGCTCGTGCGTGGCCCTCGGAGATCGTGCCCTCGGCGAGGGCGTCCTGAACCTCGGCGTGGGCGTCCAGCACGCGCAGCGTGTTCGTCACCGCTGCGCGCGACCGTCCGACGCGGGTGGCGATGGCCTCATGCGTGGACCCGAACTCGTCGATCAGCTGGCGGAAGGCGCGCGCCTCCTCGATCGGGCCAAGGTCCGCGCGCTGCAGGTTCTCGACGAGGGCGAGCTCGAGCTGGTCGCGACCCGCAAGTTGTCGGATGACGGCGGGCACCCGTTCCAGGCCGGCCATCTGTGCAGCGCGTACGCGACGCTCTCCGGCGACGAGCTGGTATCCGTCGAGGGTCTCGGTCACCACGACCGGTTGCAGGATTCCGTGCTCGCGGATGCTGACCGCGAGCTGCTCGAGCGCCTCCTGATCGACGCGCCGGCGTGGTTGCCATGGATTGCGGCTGATGCGCGCAATCGGGATCTCCGACGGCGTCGTGGTGGGCGAACGCTGGGGGATCAGCGATGCGAGGCCTCGACCGAGGCCGGGATGGGGACGAGCCGGACGCGTGGTCATCGGGCGACCGCGAGCGGGGCCCCGTCTCCAGCGCCTGGCGGAGGCGCGAGGGCTGTCCCGCGGGGGACGAATGCGGGAGCGGCCGGCCGCGCGTCCTGGGCACGAAACTCGCGCGCCAGCGAACGGTATGCCTCGGCGCCTTTCGATTCGGGGCTGTAATACTCGATCGGCAAGCCATGACTCGGCGCTTCCGACAGGCGAACGCTGCGCGGAATGACCGTGTGGTAGACCGCGGGCCCGAGATGGCGCCGCACCTCGGCTGCGACCTGGGCCGAGAGGTTCGTCCGTGGATCGAACATCGTCAGGACAACCCCCTTGACGGCGAGGCCGGGGTTCAGGTGGTCTCGAACGAGATTGACGGTGGCGATCAGTTGGGTCAGGCCCTCCAGGGCGTAGTACTCGCATTGAATTGGGATCAGCACAGAATCGGCCGCCGTGAGCGCGTTGATCGTCAGCAGCCCGAGTGACGGCGGGCAGTCGACCAGCACGTAATCGAATGGATCCGAGGATCCCTCGAGGAGCTGGGCCAACCTTCGCTCGCGCTGAGCGACCTGGGTCAGCTCGACCTCGGCTCCCGCGAGAGCGATCGCCGAGGGCACCAGCCGGAGGCCGGGAACCTGGGTCGAGATCGCCAGATCGGGCAGGTCGACCGTTCCTGCGATTCCGTCATAGACGGATCGCTGGAGCGAGCCGCGATCGACCCCAAATCCGCTCGAGGCGTTGCCTTGCGGATCCAGATCGATGACGAGGACGCGGTCTCCCGCGAGTGCGAGATAGGTCGCCAGATTGACCACCGTGGTGGTCTTTCCGACGCCGCCCTTCTGGTTGGCGCACGCGACAGTTTGGGCCACTCAGCGTCCCGGTCGGAATGCGCTCACGGAAGTACATCTTACCATCTCGAGCCCTTCCTCCCGATCGGGCGAGAGCGTCCGACGGGGCTCGGAAAGCATGCCCGAAGCCCATAAACGGGCCGTTTCCCGCGCATTGTTCGGCGCTCAATTCGAGCTGTCCGACGAGCGCCGCGCGGGCCGTGGAGAAAAGCGTCTCTCAGCACATTTTGAGCGATCGACCGCCGCCCGGTGCCGGTCGGATACGTTGGCCCGCCGGGGTTTCACGTGAAACATTCGGGGCAGCCCAAAAGAGCCATGGGGGCTCATTGCTCCGGTCGGAGGGCCGTCGTTATACTCCTTCCTGACGCGCCGCCAACAACGGTCGTCGCCGCACCGAATCGGGGCGGGCGACCCCAGGCCAGACGCCGAGGATCGGCCGCCATGCTGATGAGCCTCGCTGCGATCGGCGCGATCGCAGTCGCCGCGCTTCAAACGACAATCGCGCCCTACCTCCGGGTCGGTGGGGCACAGCCTGACCTCATCCTCGTCGCCGCCGTCGTGTGGACCGTGGTTGCCGGGATCGACACGGGTCTCGTCTGGGCGTTCCTCGGAGGGATCACGATCGATCTCCTCGCACCTCGGCCCCTCGGCTCGACTGCGTTCACACTGCTCCTCGCCGTGGGGGCTGCAGCCCTCCTCAGCCGGGCGACGACACGCTGGCGCTACCTCGCACCAATCGTCATCGTGTTCCTTCTGAGCATCGTCAGCTCGGGGATCTTCTCCGTGGTCTACGCCGCACTTCGTAGCCCCATCGCGCTGGCCGACCCAGCACGCGTCCTCGTACCCGCGGCGACCTATGACGCGCTTCTGGCTGCCCTGATCGGGCCGCTCGCGATTGCAATCCGGGCGCGGCGCGAAGAAGAGGATCGAGTCGGCTGGTGAACACTGTCGCGCAGGAGCCGCCCGCCAGCGATCGCCGCCCGCTGCGGTTCGTCGCGTTCGGAATCGCCGTGATCATCGGGATCAGCGGACTTTCAGCCCGCCTGTTCTATCTCCAGGTTTCCCAGGGCGTCCAGTACGCACAGATCGCGACCCAGAATCGGACGGTTCAGCAGGCCATCCCGTCGACTCGAGGACTCATCTTCGATCGCAACGGACGGGCGCTCGTCCGGAACGAGCCGAGTTTCGCTGTGAAGATCCGACCGGTCGACCTGCCGCTCTCGCAGCGGGACGCCGTCGTTGCCCGCCTCGCGGATCTCCTCCGGATGGATCCGGCCGATATCAACGCGTCGATCGACGAAAACCCCGGATCCCGGTTCGACCTGGTCCGCATCGCGCAGGACGTGCCCCGCGACGTCGCGGACATCATCGCGGAGGAGACGCTCGCCCTTCCCGGGGTGGAAGTAGACGTCGAGACCCAGCGCCAGTACCTGGATGGGACCCTGATGTCCCAGATCCTTGGCTATACGGGCGCCATCGACGCGGCGGGACTCGCCAAGCTCAAGGACCAGGGCTACCTGTCCGACGACCTGCTCGGGAAGGCCGGCGTCGAGTCGACGTACGAGGCCCAGCTGCGCGGGACCTACGGCCTGGAAACCGTGGAGCGCGATGCATCCGGGCGCAAGCTGCAGGTCCTGGAGACCAACAAGCAACCCGTTGCCGGCGATTCACTCCAGTTGACGATCGACACCCACGAACAGCAGCTCGCCCTGAAGGCGCTGACCTGGGCGATGAAGACCGCTCGCCTGAAGAGCGGCGTGATGGTCGTCATGAATCCCCAGACCGGCGAAGTCCTGGCGATGGTCAGCGTGCCGACGTACGACAGCAACAAGTTCGCCACGGGCATCAGCCAGAAGGACTTCCAGACGTACGCGAAGGACCCGAACCAGCCGATGCTCAACCACGCGATCAACGAGCAATACCCGCCGGGTTCCACCTACAAGCTCGTCACCGGGCTCGGCGCGCTGTCGGATGGACGCATCACGCCGACCACGGTGATCGGATCCCACCCGTACATCCTGATCGGGGCGACCCGCTTCTGGGACTGGAACCACGCCGGGTTCGGCCCGCTCAACATCAGGAGTGGCTTCGCCCACTCGAGCGACACGTTCTTCTACCAGGTGGCCCAGCGGCTGGGGATCACACGTCTCGCGTACTGGGCGCACCAGCTCGGTTTTGGGGCACCAACGGGGATCGATCTCCCCGGCGAAGCGGCGGGCATCGTTCCGTCAGACAACTGGAAGCAGAACACGTTCGGCCAGCCGATGTTCGAGGGCGAGACGGTCCAGGCGGGCATCGGACAGGGCTACGACGTGGCGACGCCGCTCCAGGTCCTGAATGCCTACTGCACCCTGGCCAACGGGGGACGCCTCCTGAAGCCGCAGATCGTGCGCCAGGTCATCGGCCCCGACGGGAACGTCGTTCGGCCGTTCAAGCCGATCCTGATCCGGAAGCTGCCCACCTCGACCAGCAATCTCGTTGTGATGCGCGAGGCCGCTCGGCAGGTGGTCACCAGTCATCACACCTACAACCTCGTGGAGCTGCCGATCCCCGTTGCCGGAAAGACGGGTACGGCACAGTTCGGCGTCAAGGACGCGCAGGGGCGCCTGCCGTTCCACGAATGGTTCGTGGCCTTCGTTTCGAAGAGCGGGAAGTTCGCCAAGCCCGATTCGCAGCTCGCGGTTATTGGTTTCGCCGAAAACGCCAACACGGTCGGCAACGTCGCGACGGAGATGGTCAAGTACTACCTGCAGCTGCACTTCAAGCTGAAGGTCGACAAGCGGCTCCCGTATCTCCTGCGCAAGGGCAACTTCTATGGCAATTGACCCGGGTTCATGGCAAGTGATCGGGGTACTGCGGTCGTGACGGCCGCATCCAGCGGGAGAACGCAGCCGGAGAGGGCGACCTGATGGGTGTCCTCCGGATCGAGCCTGCGCGCGCTCAGCCCTGGAGCCCGCGGTCGCTTGCAGTCATCTGGCGGTCGTTCGATCTCCAGCTGACGATCTACGCGTTGCTCCTCACCTCGATCGGCCTTGCGATGGCGTACAGCAACAGCGTCGAGTCCGGCGGGTCGCTCTTCGCGCGCGACTCGACCTTCGTTCGCGGGCTCATGTGGGCCGGCCTGTCGATGCTGGTGCTCGCCATCGCGACGGCGTTCGACTACGCCTGGCTCAAGACCCTGGCCTGGCCCATCTACTTCACGAACCTCGGCCTGCTGGCGGCCACGCTCGTCGTGGGAAGTGGCGTCGGCGGGACGGCCCGCTGGATTCCGATTCTCGGACTGCAGTTCCAGTTCAGCGAGCTCGCCAAGATCCTGATGATCGTCGTGCTTGCGAACTTCCTGGCCTCACGCCAGGGCAAGCTCGATTCGATCTGGTCCATCCTCGGAGCATGCATGCTCGTGGCGCCGGCCCTCGTCCTGGTGATGCTCCAGCCGGACCTTGGCACCTCCCTCGTCTTCGTCGCGATCCTGGGCGGAATGCTGTTCATGTCCGGGGCGAGCCTGCGCTGGCTCGGGCTCCTGGCCGCCGCGGCGGTGCCCGCTTCGTATGTGGCATGGACGTATCTCCTGCGCGACTACCAGAAGGCGAGGCTGCTGAGCTTCCTCGACCCCTCGCAGGACATCCAGGGCGCCGGCTACCAGCTCTATCAGTCGCAGATCGCGGTGGGGTCGGGCGGGCTGTTCGGCAAGGGCCTGACCAACGGAACGCAGGACAGCCTCAACTTCCTGCCCGTTCAGACGACCGACTTCGTGTTCGCCAAGCTGTCCGAGGAACTGGGCTTCCTCGGGGCAGTCGTGGTCTTCGCGCTGTTCGTCGCGCTCATCTGGCGGATCCTCGTCTGTGCCTGGCGATCGCGCGATCCGTTCGGTCTGCTCATGGCGAGCGGGATCGCGTCGCTGGTCCTGTTCCAGGTCGTGGTGAATGTCGGCATGGTGATCGGAGTGATGCCCATCACCGGTATTCCGCTGCCGTTCGTCACCCACGGAGGCGCTTCGCTGATCAGCCTCGGCCTTGGCCTGGGGATCCTCCAAAGCATCAACATGCACCAGGCCCGGGCCGAGTGGTAGCGCCCTCTTGAGAGGCTGCCGGCCGCCCTGTTAAGAGGCTGCCAGCCGCGGCCCTGTTGGGAGGTTGCCTGCCGCCCTGTTGGGAGGCGCCAGCCCCCTGTTGAGAGGCTGCTTGGGACCTTCCGCTAGAGGCCGCCCCCGGCGGTTTGCTCCGTCCCGAGAGGCTCGTCAGAGTCGCCGACGGCCGCGGTGGCTCCGGAGCGGCGAGCCACGAGCTCGGCGGTCGTTCCCTGCACGATCAGTGTCGCGAGCACGATCCCGAATGTGATCGCCTCGATCCTCGCGCGATCCGGGAAGTCGACGGGCAAGGAAAGCGCCATCGCCACGGCGACCGCGCCGCGCAGGCCGGACCAGAACACGACGTGCAGCCACCTGGCGCGAATGGGACGCGGACGCCGTGCGCGTGCCAGCAGGCCAACGAGGCCCCCGACCAGCCCGTAAACGACGAGCGCACGGGCGAGGACGACGGCGACCAGGCCCCAGGCGATCGGCAGGGCGGCGTCGCCGAGCGACGGGACCGTGATCGCGAACCCGACCAGGAGGAACACCAGGGCGGTCAACAGGAACGCGATGAACGCCCAGACGGTGTCGAGCGCTTCCAGCGTGCGGCGCGACACACCGAGGCGCTGGCATTCGCTGCCCAGCACGATGCCGGCCACCACTGTCGCGATGATCCCGGACTGGTGGACGGCATCGGCGACGAGATAGGTCCCGTAGGCGGCCAGGACCGAGATCGCCAGCTCGATCAGCTGATCCTCGACCCGCGCAATGAGCTGGGCGGCGACTGCGCCAAGGAGACCGCCGATGATCGAGCTCAGGATCACCACTGCGATGAACCGGACGCCACCCTCGGCCAGTGAGACGGGCGCCGAGACCGCCGCCAGGGCAATCCCGAAGACGACGATCGCCGTCCCATCGTTCAGGAGACTTTCGGCCTCGACCACCGTCGCCAGCCGGCGCGGGGAGCGGAGCTGCTTGAACGTGGCGATGACGGCCGCCGGGTCGGTTGCCGAGACCATCGCGCCCACGACGAACGCACTCGCCCACGGCATTCCCGTTGCGGTCGACAGGAGGAGCGCGACGATGGCGGCCGTGACGATGACGCCCGGGACCGCAAGGAGGAAGACCACGAGGACCGTCCGTCTCAGCTCCGCGAAGTCGATCTGGTAGGAGGCCTCGAAGATCAGCCCCGGCAGCAGCACGGCCAGCACGAGCTGTGGGGTGATCTGGAACTGATGAGCCGGGGCGATCGCCGCGATGCCCAGTCCGAACAGCACAAGGGCGACGGTGTAGGGAAGCTGTACGCGCCTGGCGACGAGCGCCACGACGACGGCTGCCCCGATCAGCGCGACGAACAGCTGGACGGCGCCGAGCGTCGCCTCGCCAGTCACACGGGGTGAACGCGGGTCATCGACGCCGGAACAGGCCGCGCCGCTCGGTTGCCTCCGCCTCGGCCGAACGCCGTCGGCCGGTCGAACGCAGGATCACATCGATCTCGTCGCGATACGGCCGCCCGATCGGGGTGCGATCCAGCCACTCCAGGTATTCCAGGTCGCGACGCGCGATCTCGCCCAGTGACCATCCCGCATAACGCCCGAAGTTCAGGATGCTGCCGGCAGGGTTCCCCGGCGGCGGGCCGGCAGCTCCCGTTCCTTGTGGCGCCCCCATCGATGACGGGTCGTAGCGGCCGCCCTGCGCAGACCGGCCGGACGTCCAGTCTCGCGAGACGACCTCCGGCTCGACCGGTCCTGGCCAGCGGTCCGCGGATCCCGCCGACCTTTGGACCGGTGTTCGCGTCTGGGATCCTGTTGTGCGGCGCTCGAGGTCGTAGGCCGCCCTGCGCTTCGGATCGCGGACAAGCTCCCAGGCGCGGTTGAGGGCGATCATCCGCTCGGCGGCCACCCCTCCGGCCGCTCCGACGTCGGGATGATATTTCTGCGCCAGGCGCCGGTAAGCAGCCTGGATGACGTCGACGTCGGCTTCCGGGTCGACCTGCAGGACCTTGTAGGCGTCGAACCGATCAGGCATCGGCCCCGCCCCGATTCGCGGTCAGGCCGAGCCCGTTCATCGGCCGCAGCCTAGCAGACGAGCCACGCG
>DASXSA010000008.1:0-15984 GCA_036506235.1 Candidatus Limnocylindrales bacterium
TTGAGAGCCTTGTAATACGGCGTCGCAGGGGGCATCCAGTTGTCGGCGATCTTCGCCTGACCCGCATAGAACTTGTCGACCAATGCCTGGCGATTGATGGCGTACATCATCGCCTGGCGCACGGTGACGTTGTCGAGCGGCTTGGCATCCGAGGCAGGCGCCGGTGTGTGCTTCGCGTAGTTCTGGTTGATCCCGAGATGGAAAAGGTTGCACGAGTCACCGCGGTCGATCACGGTGAACTGCTGATTTGTCTTCAGGCTCTCGACGTCGACCGGGCTGACCTTCTGGGCGATATCGATGTCGCCACTCTGGAGCCCGTTGACGATGGCGGTCTCGTCGGCAATCGGCTTGAAAACCACGCGGTCCAGGTGCGCAACGGCGTCCTTGTTCCAGTAGTCGGCGTTCTTGACGATGTCGACCTCGGAGTTCTTGACCCATTTCTCCCATTTGAACGGACCGGTCCCGACGAGTGCCGGGGTGCCACCCTGCGCATAGGTGATCTTCGTGATGTCCTTCACGGTGTTGTCGGCTTTGCCGGCCTTGAGGGCCGTCGGACTGGCGATGCCGAACTGCGGCAGGGTCTGGCTGAGCAGGAAGCTCGAGTTCGGGGTCTTGAGCTTGATTGTCACCTGCGTCGGGTTGTCGACCGTGACCGAAGCGACATTGCCTTCGGCGCCTTGGCCGAGGACGGTGTTCGCGTAGTAGCTGTAGTCCTGCAGCTCGGTCGGGAAGCTCGTCCAGCGGTCGTAGTTGTACTTCACGGCGTCGGCGTTGAAGTCAGTTCCATCGTGGAACTTGACCCCGGTTCGCAGTGTGAACGTGTACGACAGCTTGTCGCTGCTGATCTTCGGAAGATCGCTGGCGAGGACCGGGACGATGTCGTTGATCGTGCCGGGCTTCAGGCCAACCAACCCTTCCATGACGTTTGCGAAGACGTATGACGAGTTGCTGTCGTCGACGAGTGCCGAGTCGGTGCGCTTGATGTCGCCCGGGATCGCGACGACGACCGTGCCGCCTTCCTTCGGCGTTGCCGACGGCGATGGCGATGCCGCGCCGGACGCGCTGGGGCTTGCGCCCGTGCTCGCGGGGGCGGCGGGAGAGGGCGAGGGACTGGCAGCGCCGGCACACGCCGTGAACAACATCGCCACGCTCATCAAGAGCGCGGTTGTCCGAAGACGAACCATGCGGTCTCCTCCTATGGCTGGTGGATGAAGGCTCCCCGGAATCCGGCAGTCGCCATTGCTCCCTGCTGGCCTGCCGCCGGGGCCATGATACTCAGGGCTCAGTTCGACCCAGTGCTGTCCTCCACTTCTCAGGACTTTCCTTCGGCCATCGGTCGGGCCGACTCATCGGGCGCGGGGACGGGTTCCTCGGCCGGTCTCGCGATCCCACCGTCCCCATCGGACGACGGTGCGCGCGGCTCCCCGGCGACTCCTGAAGCGGCCTGCCCAGCTGACACGTGGGCCGCTTGTGCGGACTGCGGAACAGCTACCTCCTGTGCGGGCTCGGGGGCGACTGCTGGCGCAGCGGCGGCGGCCATCGCCTCCTGGCGACGCAACTCCCTCGCCAGCGCGAGGTGCGGGACGAGCTCGGCCACGCCGGCATCGGTGATCTGCTCGGCCCAGTGGCACGCGATCCGGTGGCCGTTCCCGATGTCACGGAACTCCGGGTCGATCGTCTCGCAGTTCTCGGGGTTGCCCAGCCGCTCGCGCAGCCAGCAGCGGGTGTGGAAGCGACAGCCCGACGGCGGGTTGGCGGGCGACGGGACGTCCCCGGCGAGCACGAGGCGCTTCTTCCGAATCCGCGGGTCCGGGTGGGGCACGGCAGACAGGAGCGCGATCGTGTACGGGTGGCGCGGATGCCGGTAGAGCTCTTCGACCTCGGCCAGCTCGACGAGCTTGCCGAGGTACATCACGCCGACCCGGTCGCTGATGTATTCGATGACCGACATGTTGTGCGCGACGAACAGGTAGGTCAGCCCAAACCGCTCCCGGAGGTCCACGAGCAGGTTGATGATCTGGCTCTGGATCGACACGTCGAGGGCGGACACCGGCTCGTCGCAGACGATGAAGTCGGGCTCGAGCGCGAGCGCGCGCGCGATCCCGATGCGCTGCCGCTGGCCGCCCGAGAACTCGTGCGGGTAGCGGCGCGAGTACTCGCGCCGGAGGCCGACCGACTCCAGGTAGTCCCCCACCCGCTTGTCGCGCACCGAGCGCTTGCCCCAGCCGTTCTGGTGGTCGGCCTGGGCCAGGAGGCCTTCGCCGATGATGTCGCTGACCGGCATTCGTGGATTCAGGGACGACACCGGGTCCTGGAAGATGATCTGCATCCGGCGGCGCATCTTCTTGAGCGCGCGTCCTTCGAGCGATGCGACGTCCTTGCCCTCGAAGAGCACCTGTCCGTCGGTCGCCGGGAGCAGCCGGATGACGGTCCGACCGAGTGTCGTCTTTCCACAGCCCGACTCGCCGACCAGTCCGAGCGTCTCGCCGCGGCGGATCTCGAGACTGACGTCGTCAACCGCGTAGACCTGCCCGATCGTGCGGCGCAGCAGGCCGCCCTGAATCGGGAAGTACTTCTTCAGATGCCGGATGTCGACGAGGATCTCGTCATCGGAGTGGCCGTTGCCGCCGGTGGGCACAAAGCCGGGCATGCCGGCCGGTGCCTCGGAAGCCGTGCCGGCGGGCGTCATCGGATCAACCGACGACATCGGCCACCGTCGCCATCGCAGCCTCCTCGTACGCCTCCCGACGGGCCGTTTCCTCGGGCGCCTGCAGCCAGCAGCGCGATCTCCGCTCCGGCCCACCGATCTCGATGAGCCCGGGCTCTTCTTCACAGCGCGACCACTGGAACGGACAGCGCGGCTGGAACTTGCAGCCGACGGGCATGCGGAACGGATTGGGTACGACGCCCTTGATCGCCGACAGCTCCTTACCGCGCTTCTTATCGCCCGGAATGGAGTTCAGCAGACCCTGCGTGTAGGGATGCTGGGGCGACAGCAGCACGTCGTCGACCTTGCCGGCCTCGACGACTCGGCCGGCGTACATCACCGCGATGTGCTGGACCGTCTCGGCGACGACCGACAGGTCGTGGGTGATGAGCATGAGCGCCGTGTCGGTCCGTTGCTGGAGGTCCCTGATCAGCTCGAGGATCTGCGCCTGGATCGTGACGTCGAGAGCGGTGGTGGGCTCGTCGGCGATGAGGAGCTTCGGGTTCGACGAGAGCGCCATCGCGATCATCACGCGCTGGCGCATGCCGCCGCTCAGCTCGTGCGGGTATTGCTTGACACGCCGTTCGGGTGCGGACATGCCGACCAGGCGCACCGCCTCGATGGCGCGGTTCCAGGCCTCCTTCTTCGAGACGTGCTGGTGCTGACGGACGGCCTCCGCGATCTGGAAGCCGACCGTGAACACCGGGTTGAGGCTCGTCATCGGCTCCTGGAAGATCATCGCGATGTCGTTGCCGCGGACGCCACGCATCTCCTCGTCGGTGAGCGTCAGCAGATCGCGCCCGTCGAACCAGATCTCGCCGTCGGCGACCTCGGCCGGCGGCATTTCCAGCAGGCGCATCATCGTGAGCGCGGTCACGCTCTTGCCCGAGCCCGATTCGCCCACGATGCCAAGCGTCGAGCCGGGTGCGAGGCGGAGGTCGACGCCGTCGACCGCCTTCACGACGCCGTCCATCACGTGGAAATAGGTCTTGAGGTTGCGGACGTCAAGCAGGAGGCCGTCGCTCGATTGCGGGGGCTGCTGCCGGACCGGGGCGGGCCGGCGGTTCAGCATCGATCTCATCGCTACGCCCGACTGTGCGGATCGAGTGCGTCGCGCAGGCCGTCACCGATGAAGTTGATCGCGATCACGGTCAGGGCGATCGCCATACCCGGGAAGAACGCCCACCACCAGTTGCCCAGGATGAGCGAGTTCTGCGCGTTCGACAGCGCGTTGCCCCAGCTCGTCTGGTCCTGCCGGATCCCGAAGTTGAGGAAGCTCACGAACGCCTCGAGCACGATGTTCGAGGCCATGATCAGCGTCATCGAGACGATCACCGGCCCGAGCGTGTTGGGCAGGATGTGGCGGAAGGCGATCCGCAGGTCGCTCACGCCGGCCGCCGTCGCCGCCTGCACGAACTCCTGCTCCCTGAGGCTGAGGAACATGGCCCTGACGAGCCGTGCGATGAGCGGCCAGGACAGCAGCCCGAAGATCAGGATGAGCGGGATCACCTCCCCCTGACCGAAGAAGCGCGCCGCGACCAGGATCACGAACAGGAACGGGACTGCGAAGAACACGTCGACGACCCGCATGAGCAGGTTGTCGGCCCAGCCGCCGACGTAGCCGGCCAGCGCGCCGACGATCACGCCCACGAACCCGGCGATCATCATCGACAGCCCGCCCACGGCGACCGAGATGCGGGCGCCATTCATGACCATCGTGAACACGTCGCGACCCGTGTCGTCCGTACCGAACCAGTGCGCGGCGCTAGGCGGGTCACCGCCGGGCTTGATCGCGCCCGGGATCTTGAGGGGATCGAACGGGTTCACGATCGGGCCGAAGATCGCCAGCAGGATCATCGCGCTGAAAATGACCAGGCCGACCATGGCCAGCTTGTGGCGCCGGAAGCGCCGCCAGGCGAGCTGCCACTGATTCAGCGATTCGAGCGCGACCTCGATGTCTCCCGGACCGGAAACCGCCTCGCCGATGGGCAGCTGCGCGACGACGATGCTTGCCTGGTTCCGATCGCCCGGTGTGTCCATCGACCGCCTTCCTAGTCGTAACGGACGCGTGGATCGACGAGCCCGTAGACGACGTCGGCCACGAGGTTGAAGAAGACGACCAGCATCGATGCGATGAAGACGATGCCCATGAGCAGGAAGTAGTCACGCGTGTTCAGGCCTTCGATGAACAGCCGGCCCATACCAGGCCAGCTGAAGACCGTCTCGGTCACGATCGCGCCAGAGAACAGGAACGCGATCTCGAGCGCGATGTTGGTCACGACCGGGAGCAGCGCGTTTCGGAAAGCGTGCCGGAAGATGACACCGCGCGGCGGCACGCCCTTGGCGCGGGCGGTCCGGATGTAGTCCTGTCCCAGGACATCGAGCATCGCGCTGCGAACGAACCGGCTGTCACCGGCGATGCTGACCGCGACGAGCGTCGTGACAGGCAGCACGAGATGCCGCGCGATATCCGCGATCTGAGGCAGGGGGTTCGCCCAGAAGGCCGCCCAGTACTCGGGGGTCGCCCACGGCGCCGGCGAGTGTCGCGTATCGATGATCCCCTGCACGGGGAACCATCTCAAGGCAATGCCGAACACGAAGATGAGGTTCAGCCCGAGCCAGAAGGTCGGCAGCGAGTAGAAGATGTAGCTGAACAGGGTCAGGCTCTGGTCGAACACGCTGTAGCGCCGGACGGCGGCGATGATGCCGGCGATGATCGCGATCGTCACCCACACGATGAACGCGGTGAACATCAGGATCAGGGTCCCCGGCAGGCGTTCCAGGATGAGGGACGTGACCGGGCGGCTCGTCGATATCGAGTAGCCGAAGTCGCCGTGGATGATGCCGTTCGTGCCGCCTCCCAGGAACGTGGGCAGGAAGTTCGGCAAGCCGTGCTCGGACATGAGCCCTGTGCCGCTGCAGTTCCACAGGCCGAACCAGCCGCCGAACTCGCGGAGCGTTCCAAGCAGGTCGGGATTTCGTTCCAGGCACCAGTCCGCGAGCCATTTGTCAATGTCGGCCTGGGTGATGTGGGGGTTCTGGTTGAACTGCGCCTGCGGCCCGCCCGGGGCCTGGATCATCAAGCCGAAGCTCAGGACCGCGATGAGGAAGACGACGGGAATGGCCTGGATGGCACGGTGGATGAAGTACTTGATCATCGGTCGTCCTGCACTCGCTTCATGCGCGCGCCTCGTGGTCGCGAACTATACGACTGCCAGCGAACGGGAACCTCGGCCACTGCGCCTGCTCGCCGTTCGGATACACAGAGCGGGCGCGCGATCGGTTGACCGCGCGCCCACCCATTCGGGAGCACTGATTGAGCTACCTGAGCCTGCGCTCTAGCAGCCCTTGCACCACCAGTCTTCGACGTCCCACGTCGGGCCGATCGAACTGACGTTGTAGGTCGGCCAGTTCTGCAGCTTGGTGCTGATACCGGTCGTTTCTGCACGGTAGTAGAGCGGGATCTCGGGGACCTGGTCCACGTAGATCTTCTGGATGTTGCCTGCAGCCTCGCCCTGCTTGGCAAGGTCGACTTCGGTCTTCACGCCGTCGAGGGCCTTGTCCATGTCGGGGTTGCTGAAGCGGGTCGTGTTCGCCCCGCTGTGATCGCCCTTTTCGGGGAACTGGCTCGTGTGGTAGGTGAAGTAGTAGCTGTTGTAGATGTCGCCGCTCAGCACGTAGGCGTAGTCGGCGATGTCGTAGTTGCCGCGATAGATGCTGCACTTGGTCGTCGGCGTCGACTGGGCCCAGGTGGCGAACACCTCGGAGTCCGCGTCGCCGGTGTCAATGTGACTCTTGATGCCGACCGCCTGCAGGTAACCCTGGAGCTTCTGGAGCTCGGTCAGGCGGGTCGGGTTGCCGGCGGTCGTGCACAGCTGGAGGTCGACCGGCTTGCCGTTGAAGGTGCGATTGCCGTCCGATCCAGCCGTCATCCCGGCGCCATCGAGAAGCTTCTTGGCGCCCTCGACGTCGTACGCCGGGCACTGCAGGCCTTCCACCCGGAACCACTGGCCAGGTGGTGAGGGCGAACAGGCGGGGGTGACCGTCTGGCCTGGGAAGATGACGCTGAGCATCTCTTCCTTGTTGATCGCCATCGCGATGGCCTTGCGGACATCGAGCTTGTCGAGGCCCTTGTCGGTGTGCGCACCCTGGATGTCCAGGTGCTCGTACTGCCAGGCCGGCTTCGACTCGGCAATACCAACGTCCGGGCTGACGCCCTTGATTGCGGGGTAGTCCGCGAGCGTCATGTCGAGGGCGAGGTCGATGTCGCCCTTGAGGAACGCCGCGATCATGCCGTTCTTGTCGGCGAAGTACTTGAACTTCAGGCCATCGAGGTAGGCGGGATGGGGGCCGCCGACGCCTGCCTTCCAGTTGTCGTTGCGGACGTAGTCGATCTCGTCGGCCGAAGCGCCCGAGATCTTGAACGGACCCGACCAGGGGATCTTGGCCAGACCGGGTCCTACCGCCATGGACTTCGGCGCGTCCTTGATCGCGATGTCCTTGAAGTAGTGCTGTGGCAGGACGAACCCGGCCCCGGTCAGGAAGCCGAGCCAGCCCGCGTACAGCTCCTTGAAGTGGATGTCCGCCTCGAGGCCGTCACTGGACACGTCGACCTTGTCGATCGAGGTCCATCCCACGGTGCAGAGCGTGCATCCCGACTGGCCCTTGTCGGTGGCAAACTGCCACGTCCATTTGAAGTCATTGAGAGTGAGCGGCTGGCCGTCCGACCACAGGAGCCCACTCTTGATCTTCACGTGGATCGTGAAGGTGTTGCCACTGACCTTGACGCCGCCGTTGTCGGTCGTCGGAATGTCGCCGTCGCCGAGGTCGTTGATGTACTTGCCGTCCGAGTCGATCGTCAGCAGCCCCCGCATGACCGGGCCGAGGGCCTCGAAGGTCGTGAACGAGGTCGAGTAGAACGGGTGCAGGTTCTTGGTCGGCTGCCACTCGCCCATGACGATCGTCCCGCCCGGCGTGCCGGGAGCCGGCTTGTACTTGGATCCGAAGATCGCGGTCTTGAGGTCAACCGCTCCGCTCGCCGAAGGCGACGCCCCCGAACCGCTCGCGCTGGCCTCCGGCGAGGGTGAGGCCGCCGTCGACGGAGCCGCCGACGGGCTGGGGCTCGCTGCGCCTTGACAGGCTGCAAGCGCAATGCCGGCGCTCGCAAGCAAGCCGAATAGACGTTTACGCATCAAGGTCCTCCCTAGATGGGACACGTCGTCCCTGTTCACTCCCACAGGCGGCGAGGTTCCGCATCACGGTGGCGCCCGCGGCTGCGATCGCCTGGGCACCCAACTCGGGTGCGCCACCTCCGGCAAGGGTCGACGCGGGCAGCGGACAGGCAGCGTGAGCTTCGCTCGACGCGCGCTGGTCGGTAACTATGGGGACGCCATTGCGAAGCTGTCAACTTTCGCGAGTCGGCCCCGAACAATATTCTGTGGCGAGCCTCCTTCGTTGTGGCCTGAGCCGCCTCAGATCCGCCGATCGACCTGACGCTCGGGCACAGGAACGACGATGGGACGGCGCCCATCAGGATTGGGCCTCATCCACCTGAGGTCCGGGCCGGTAGCGACGAACGTGGGCGCCGGCACCCTGGCCGGCTTGTTGGCGCCGATCTGGGCCTCGAGCGCGCGCTGTCGTGCGGCGCCGGAGAGCACCGAGATCGGCTGTTCCGGCAGGAGCGTGGAGTTCAGGCGAGGGTCGACGGCCAGCGGTGCGACGAGGACGGCGACCAGCGCGGCTCCGACGAGCGGCGCGGCGAGAGCGCTCCCGAAGCTCCGGCGACGGGGTCGCCCGACCTGCTCGCGGAGGCGTGGCCAGAGGACGGCCGGCGGTTCGGCGACGCGCGCCTCCTCGAACAGCCGGCGAAGCGCTGAGACGGCCAGCGCCGTTTGAGCCATCTCGGCCTCGCACCGCTCGCAGCGGTCGAGGTGGTCGAGCGCGGCCTGCGGTCGGCCGCCGGGCTCGGAGCGCGCCAGGAACGCGATCAGCGCCTCGCGGTGGCGTCGGCACTCATTGCGAAAGAGCACGGGCCCTATGCCTCCTCGACCTCGACATCCACCGGTCCGGCCGGCCAGTACGCACCGCCGAAGCGGCGGTCGCCTTCCAGGTGGGCACGAAGCCCGCGCAGCGCGTAATGAAGTCGCGACTTCACGGTGCCGACGCGAATGCCGAGGATCGTCGCCGTCTCCTGCAGCGACAGTCCGTGGAGGTAGTAGAGGACGACCACGCCCTGCTGCTTGGCGGGCAGGGCCGCGACCCCTTCACGGACGATCTGCCGGAGCTCGCGCCGCTCGGCGCGCTCGGGCGGCTCGACCTCGACGTCGACGACGTGGCCGGCCGTGCTCTCCTCGATGGGATCGGAGGCCAGCCGCCGGCGTGCGAGGCGCGAGTAGCAGAGGTTCATCGCCACGCGATGGAGCCAGGGCAGGGGCGAGACGTCCGTGCGCAGGACCGCGCGCCGCTGGTAGGCGCGCGCGAACGTGTCCTGCAGGACCTCCTCGGCGGCGTGGGGGTCGCCAGTGAGCCCGTAGGCCGTCCGATAGACCGGCGTTCGATAGCGAGCGAAGAATTCTTCGAACGCGTCCAGGTCATCGCCCTGCATCCGGCGCAGCAGCGCTGCGTCGGCTTGCCGGGCCTCCTCCTCCGAGGTGACCCTCGTGTCTTTCGTGGTCAGACCTCCGGGCTCTCCTGGTCTAACCTTCGCTCCCACCCTCTCCATACGCCGGTTTCGGGGCGGAGGTTCATCCGGGTTCAGTCCGGACAAGGCATCTGCCGTCCGGTCATCGGCCTCCAGCGCAGGTCCGGCTGCCGAGCGGCGGTCGCTTCGTCGAGGCGTCGAACGGGTGCGGTTTGGGGGGCTCCCGTAACGATCTCCGGCGAAGACCGGGCCTCCGCAGCAATCTCGATCAGCGCGTCCGCGAACGCGTCCAGCGTCTCCAGGGACTCGGTCTCGGTCGGCTCGATGAGCATCGCCTCGTCCACGGTCAGCGGAAAATACACCGTCGGCGGGTGGAACCCGAAATCGATGAGCCGTTTCGCCACGTCCAGCGTTCGGACGCCGGTCTCCTTCCGGAGCGACGTGGAAGATGCCACGAACTCGTGCTTGCAGGGTCGCCCGAATGGAATGTCGTATGAGCCGTCGGCCGCGAGTCGCTGCTTGAGGTAGTTCGCCGCCAGGACCGCGTCGTTCGTCACCTCGGCGAGCGCCGTGCCGTGCGCCCGGATGTAGGCATAGGCGCGCACGAGAACGCCCGTGTTGCCCACGAAGCTGCGCAGCCGGCCGATGGAGGTTGGCCGCTCTCCGGGCCGCTCACGGCGGAAGCTGCCGTCCGGCTCGCGGAGCACGCGCGGCCAGGGCAGGAACGGCAGCAGCGTTTCGCCGACGCCGACGGGGCCGGCACCCGGCCCGCCCCCGCCGTGTGGCGTGCTGAACGTCTTGTGCACGTTGAAATGCATGACGTCGAAGCCCGCTTCGCCCGGCTTGAAGCGGCCAAGGATCGCGTTGAGGTTGGCGCCGTCCATGTAGCCGAGCGCACCCGCTTCGTGGACCGCGGACAACAGCTCGCCGATCCGCGGCTCGAACAACCCCAGCGTGGACGGATTCGTGATCATGACGGCCGCGGTGCGCGGTCCGAGCGCGGCGCGGAAAGCCTCCACGTCGACGCCGCCGTCGGGCGCGGATGGCACGTTCACGGTACGGAAGCCGGCCATGGTGGCGGTCGCCGGGTTCGTCCCATGGGCCGAGTCGGGCACGAGCACGTCGGTCCGCTCGACGTCGCCGCGGCTGCGGTGGTAGGCCCGAATCATGAGGATGCCGGTCAGCTCGCCCTGCGCACCTGCGGCCGGCTGGAGGGAAACGGCGCGCATGCCGCTGATCTCGGCGAGCATCGCCTCCAGCTCGAAGAGCAGCTGCAGCGTTCCCTGCGCGATCTCGTCCGGCGCCTCCGGGTGCAGGCCCGCGAAGCCGGGCAGGCGTGCGGCCCATTCGTTGAGCTTCGGGTTGAACTTCATGGTGCACGAGCCGAGCGGGTAGAACCCGGTGTCCACCGCGTGATTGAGCTGGGACAGGTTCACGTAATGGCGTACGACCTCCGGCTCGTTGAGCTCCGGAAGCGCGGGCGGCGCCGCACGGAGCTGGTTCGACGGCACGCGGTCGAGGGCGTCCTTCGGCGGATGCGGCACCTTGCCATTGCCGCGGCCCGGTTTCGATCGCTCGAAGAGCACGGGCTGGAGTCGCGGCCCGGTGACGCTCACGAGGCGACCGCTCCGGCGACCGGCACGGCCGGGAGCCGATCTGTTTTCCGCAGCTCGGCTCGCAGGGCGCTGGCGAAACGGTCGATGTCGTCCTCCGTCGTAACCTCGGTTGCGCACACGAGCAACCCGTCTGCGAGCGAAGGATCCTCGGGCTCGGCCTCGGCAAGGACCAGCCCGGCCAGGACGTCGCGGTCGAGCAGGCGGCGGTGGACGGCGGCGGCATCCGGGACCCGGATCGCGAACTCGTTCAGGTAGGGGCCCGGGTGGAGACGCGGCGCGCCTGCGTCGGCGAGAGCGTCCTCGAGGGCCGCAGCGCGCGCCGCACCCAGGGCTGCGACGTCGCGCAGGCCATGGGGCCCGATCGCCGCGAGGTAGATGCTCGCCGCAAGCGCCAGCAGCGCCTGGTTCGTGCAGATGTTGCTGGCCGCCCTCTCGCGGCGGATGTCCTGCTCGCGAGCACGCAGCGTCATAACGAACGCGCGGCGTCCGTCGAGGTCCTTCGTCAGCCCGACCAGCCGGCCGGGAATCTGGCGGACGAGCGCCTCGGTCGATGCGAGCAGCCCCAGATAGGGCCCGCCGTACTGGAGCGGGATCCCGAGAGGCTGTCCTTCACCCGCGGCGATGTCAGCGCCATAGCCACCCGGCGGCAGCAGCACGCCGAGCGAGACGGGCTCCACGACCGAAACGAACAGGGCGCCCACCGCGTGCGTCAGGCGACCAACCTCGGCCATCGGCTCGAGCAGGCCGAGGAAGTTCGGATTGGCGACGACGACTCCCGCGACCGGCTTCGACTCGTCTGCGAGCATGTGCTCCAGGGCTGCGAGATCGGTCGTTCCGGCGCCGGCGCCGTCGGCGACGAGCGGGATCTCGTCGACCACCAGCCCCCCGACGCTGAGGTACGTCCGGATTGTCGCCCGGTAGTCGGGGTGGACCGCGCGGCTGACGAGCACCCGCTCGCGGCGCGTGGCCCGACAGGTCATGAGCGCGCCCTCCGCGGTCGCGGCGGCGCCGTCGTAGTGCGAGGCCGACACGACGTCGAGACCGGTCAGCTCCGCGATCAGGGACTCATATTCGTAGATGGACTGCAGCGTGCCCTGGCTGACCTCCGGCTGATACGGCGTGTAGGCCGTGTACCACTCCCCCCGCAGAAGCAATTGGTCGACGACGGCGGGCGTGTAGTGGCGATATGCCCCCGCGCCGAGGAAGCTGGCCATGTCAACGCGGTTCCGACGGGCAAGCCCCGATAGCCGCGCGGACAGCTCGAGCTCGGGCTCGGGCGGTGGGAGGTTGAGGGGACTGGCGCGAAGCTCGCGGGGGATATCCGCGAACAGCTCGTCGACCGTGGAGATGCCGAGCGCGGCAAGCATCTGCGCCCGATCGTCGGGGGTATGCGGTCCGTAGGGCATCTGGTCAGCTTATCGGCGACGTGGGCAGGGTCGTCAGCTCGCAGCCGTCAGCTGATCGTAGGCGTTCGCATCCAGGAGGTTTTCGACCTGGCCGCGATCGGCGACTCGAACCTTGATCATCCAGCCCTGGCCGAGGGGGTCGCTGTTGACGAGCTCCGGCTTCGCATGGAGCTCCTGATTCGCCTCCACGACCTCGCCGGCGACGGGCGCGAAGAGGTCGCTCACCGCCTTGACCGACTCCACCACCCCGAACGGCGCGAACTGCTCGAGCGACGCGCCGCTGGCGGGCAGCTCCACGAACACGATGTCGCCCAGCTGCTCGGCCGCGTAGGGTGTGATCCCGACTGTCGCGACGTCGTCCTCGAGCCGGACCCACTCGTGCTCCTTCGTGTAGCGAAGATCCGCTGGAACCATCGCCGGCGAGCCTCCCTGGAATGGCGCCGCGTACCGGCGGCAGCAAAGCCTGAGTGGTCGGGCATCGTGCGCTCGCTCGGGCGCCCGAAGCCGGGCATCGGGGTCAGGTCGAGCGCGGCCGCTTGTAGAACGGCAGGGGCACGACTTCCGCCGCCACCCGCTGCCCGCGAATTTCGACGGCCAGTATCGTACCCGGCTCGGCGTCCTGCGGCGCCACGTAGGCCATGGCGATCGGCACGCCCAGCGTCGGCGACAGCGTTCCGCTCGTGACCTGGCCGGTTCGGCGTTCGCCCTCGAAGACCGGATAGCCGGATCGGGCGATCCCGCGCTCGCGGACGACCAGCCCGACGAGCCGTTTCGCCGGACCCTCCCGGGCGACCTTTTCGAGCGCCGCCCTACCCACGAAATCAACCCCCTTTTCGAGCTTGACGACCCGACCGAGACCTGCCTCGAACGGGTTCGTGCCGCGGTCCAGCTCGTTACCGTAGAGAGGCATGCCCGCCTCGAGCCGAAGCGTGTCGCGTGCACCCAGTCCGCAGGGCAACAGGCCGGCATCCTGTCCGGCCGTGAACAAGGCGTCCCACAGCCGGTCAGCGTGGGCGGTGTCCACGAACACCTCGAAGCCGTCCTCGCCCGTGTAGCCGGTCCGCGCGACGAGCGCGTCGACGCCGGCCACGTCGGCCTCCGCGATCGCGTAGTAGCGCAGCGATCCCAGGTCCGCGCTGGTCAGCGGGCCCAGGATGCCCGGCGAGCTCGGCCCCTGGACGGCGCACAGAGCCGTGGCCAGCGATCGATCGTCGAGCACAGCACGCGATCCCGCGATGCGCTCGGCGAGGGTGTCGCTGACGACCTTCGTGTTGGCGGCGTTGGCCACGACCAGGAAGCGCTCCTCGGCCAGGCGGTAGATGATCAGGTCGTCGAGGATCCCGCCGTCGGGCGCGCAGATCATCGAATAGTGGGCGCGGCCCTCAGCCAGGGACGGCGGGTCCGTGACCAGGGCACCGGCCAGTGCCTTGCCCGCGTCGGCGCCCTCCACGAAAAGCTCGCCCATATGACTCAGGTCGAACAGGCCGGCACGCCGGCGGACCGCGCGATGCTCGTCGAGGATCCCGCTGTACTGCAGCGGCATGAGCCAGCCACCGAACTCGATCAGCCGAGCACCGAGCGCCCGGTGTCGGTCGACGAGCGGCGTTTCGTGGACGTCGTGGTCGATCAGGTCGGTCATATCAATCCCCCGCCCCACGAGCAGCTCGGACGCCGGCGGGCCCGGTGCCGGCGGGCCCGGTGCCCGGGGCCTCGGCGCCCGCGCCGGCGGCTCCGACAGCGGTCAACCCCGCTTGTCCGCCGAGCGGGAGGCCGCCCCGGCGGCAGCAGGCTCGGCGGAGCCCGAAAGCCTCCACCCGATCTCCCGGGCGGCACGTTCGACGAGCGCGCGCTCGGTCTCGAAGGTCAGCAGGGCGGGAGCCTCGTCGAACGAGATCCAGCGCACCTGCTCGAACTCATGGTCGTGGCGCGACAGGTCGCCCCCGATCGGCTCCATCAGGAAGTAGTGAACGGTCTTGTGAATCCGGGCCCCGCGCTTGACGAACCAGTACTCGATCGAGCCGAGTGGGCGCGTGATTTGCACCTCCAGCCCGGTCTCCTCGCCGACCTCGCGCAGGGCCGTCTCCTCGATCGATTCGCCTGCCGAGGGCGTGCCCTTGGGCAGCGTCCAGGTCACCGAATCCCGCTCGCGCCGGCGCATGCCCACGACGAGCCAGGGATTTCCGGACCTCCAGTCGACGACGATTCCGCCGGCAGAAGTGGCGGTCGCGTTCCTCAGCCTTGCCACGGCGCCGACGTGGCGCCTGCGCGCCGGGTCGCCGGGCTGTCTCCAGAGTGCGCCCAGCGCATCCGGGAGGTCCTGCGCAGCGACCCGCTGGCCGAATGGACCGGGCGCGCCGCGTGCAGGGCGCGCCATCCGGCGTGGAGCTGGACCAGGGGTCCGAGGTCGGCGCGACGCAGCACGGTTAGGTTTGGCGATGCGGGCCGGAACGAGCCCATCGGTCGGAGGCCCAGTCGCCGCTCGCGGGCTCGGGCCGAAGGGCGCACGAATCGCGCCGCGGGTCGGGCTGCCAACCTCGCGGCGATGCTGTGCTGCATGGCGGCAATCCTAGCGCCTCAAGGCCGCTTTGCAAGCAGATCACGGAGGGCGGCGACGGCCTCCGGTGTCAGTTCGCGCCGCTCCTCCACGAGGTCCAGCTCGCGCCTGGCGGCGGCCACGTAGAGCTCCAGCACGCCGGGTTCGCGGGCCCGGAGCTCGGCCAGATGGGCGGCCACCGTGCCGGTGTCACCGCGCGTCATTGGTCCGGTCAGTGCCGCGGGGATGCCGATCGCCCTGGCGTTCCCGAGGGTCTGTTCGATCAGCCGGCCGTACACCGCCAGGGCGCCCTGCTCGTCGAGCCCGGCGACGGATGCGAGGCGGGCGATCGCGTCCAGCAGTGCCACGAACCCTCCGGCCGCCAGGACCGCCGCAGCGTGGTAGGCGGGCTTGGTGCCCGCCGCGAGCCGAACCGGTATCGCCCCGACCGCCTCGGCCATCCGGGCGAGCAGGTCCATCAGCTGCTCGTCGCCCTCTACGGCGACGGTCGCGCCGCGAAGCGCCTCGACCGCTCGCTCCGTGTCCGCGAACGCCACGAGCGGATGGAACGAGCCGATCTGGGTCCCGGCGGCCATCGCCGGGGCGAGCACCTCGGACCCGAGCAGCCCGCTCGTGTGGACCATCGCCTGCCCGCTGTACATGCGCAGGCTGCCTGCGAGGGGGGCGATCGCGTCGTCGGGGACGGCCACGATGATGAGCTCGACCTCATCGAGCAGCGCGTTGGCCTCGGCGAAGGCCCGGGTCCCGCCGACCAGCTTGCTGAGCCGAGCCCGGCGCTCCGGATCCCGGCTCGCGATGGCCGCAATCGGCCAGCCGGCCCTCGTGAGCGCGACCGCAAGCGCGCTTCCGACGGCCCCGGCCCCGACGATCCCGATGATCGGTGGCTCTCCGGGCAGCGAGCGGACGTGGGGATGCGCGTGCAGCTCGTTGGGGTCGTGATCGGGGCGGGGGCCGCCCGGATCGAGGTCGATGCCGGCGGCCTGGATGTCGGCGAGGGTGGAGCTGTCGAGGTCGAGCGTGCGATCGGCGGCGCGCAAAGGGCGCGAATCGGGTGAATCGAG
>DASXSA010000009.1:0-2637 GCA_036506235.1 Candidatus Limnocylindrales bacterium
GAGCGACGCCTCACTCGGCTCGGTCGTCACCATCACCGAGGGCACGACGCCCCAGCATCCGCCGGTCCCGTTCGCAGCCGACGCCAGCCGGGCGGCGGCCTCGACCCCGATCTCCCCGCCGACCCTGGAGACGCAGGTGACCGTGACCGTTGTCTGGTCCCTCGTCTAGCGCGGAGAGCGCCGGTACTGATTCGTGATGGGCATCCGTCGGTCCCGGCCAAACGCCTTCGGCGTGATCTTGACCCCCGGGGGAGCCTGACGCCGCTTGTACTCTGCCCCGTCGATCCAGCTCACCACTCGATCGACGAGGTCACGGTCGAACCCGGTGGCCACGATGTCCTCCGGGGAACGATCCTCCTCGACGTACGCTTCGATAATCGGATCGAGCACCTCGTACGGGGGCAGCGTGTCCGTGTCCTTTTGATTCGGCCTGAGCTCCGCCGACGGCGGTTTGTCGATGATCCGTTGTGGGATGAGCGGCGCTCCACCCTGGGCGTTTCGCCACTCGACCAGCTCGTAGACGAGGGTCTTCGGCACATCCTTGATCGGGGCGAACCCGCCGGCCATGTCGCCGTACAGCGTCGAGTAGCCAACCGCGTACTCGCTCTTGTTCCCCGTCGCCAGGACCATTGCGCCGAATTTGTTCGACAACGCCATCAACAGGTTGCCGCGGATACGGGCCTGGAGGTTCTCCTCGGCGACCCCCTCGGTCGTGTCCCGGAACGGGTCCTCCAGCGCCGAAAGGTAGGACTTGAAGACCTCGTCGATCCGGACCTCGTCGATCCGGATCCCCAGACTCCGCGCAACCTCCATGGCGTCCTCCACGCTCTCGGCCGAGGAGTACGGCGACGGCATCGTCACGGCCCGTACCGCCTTCCCGCCGAGCCCATCCGACGCGATAGCGGCGGTCAGCGCCGAGTCGATCCCGCCCGAGAGGCCCACCAGCACCTCGGTGAAGCCGTTCTTCCGCACGTAGTCGCCCATCCCCACTACGAGCGCCCGATAGACCTCTTCGGGCCCCTCGGGCCACCGGCGAACGTCACCCTGGGCAGCAGCGGATGACCGGCCGCCCTCGAGCCCCTGGAGGTCCACCACCAGGAGGTCCTCCTCGAACATCGCGGCACGGTGGACCAGCTCCCCCTGTGGGGAAACGACCATGCTGCCGCCATCGAAGACCAGCTCGTCCTGTCCGCCGGTCGCGTTCACGTACACGATCCAGGCGTCGGTCTCCCGGGCCCGGTCCCGGCAGATGTCCAGGCGCTCGGCGTTCTTGTGACGGTGGTACGGGGAGCCGTTGATGTTCAGCACCAGCGGGACGTGGCCCCGTTCATAGTCGTCGAACGGCGGTCCGGGCGCCCACGCGTCCTCGCACACCGAGATTCCGAGATCCGAGGAGGCGACCCGAACGGCGCACCCGGCCTTGCCCGGCACGAAATATCGCTTCTCGTCGAAGACCCCGTAGTTCGGCAGCTTCACCTTGTGGTAGCGAGCCTCGATTCCCCCCCTGTGGAGGAGAGCCGCGGCGTTGTGGACCCCTGCGTCGCTCCGGTCCACGAATCCGGTGATCACGGAGCACCCACCGGCCGACCGCCGAGCCAGCTCCTCCAAGGCCTCCAGGTTGTCGTCGACGAACGTCCGCCGAAGGACAAGGTCCTCGGGCGGGTAGCCGGTGATCGCGAGCTCGGGGAAGCAGATCAGGTCGGCGCCCGCCTCCGTGGCCCGGGCCGCCCAGGCCGACATGGTGTCGACGTTCCCGTCGAGATCTCCGACCGTGGTGTTGATCTGGCCGAGTGCGATGCGAACCATGAGAGAGAGCGTAGCCGGGCAAGCCAGCGGGTGAACGCCTGCCGAAGTCGCTACTCGATGCCGCCGATGTCCAGGTTGTACGCCTCCCAGACCAGGTCCGCGCCCCGCTGTCGATGCTTGACGATCTTGCCGAGCAATCGTTGGGCGTCGTCTCGTGCCTCGTCCAGCGGCCAGTCACGCCCGATGGTGGTCGAATGCAGGCGCTCGAGGAGGTCTGCCGTTGCCGCTCGGAGGGTCGGATGCTCGGCTCGGAGCCGATCAACCTGCGATGACAGTCGGGGTGCCCGGTGAAGGATCTCCTCGTACAGCCCCTCGGACCGTTCGGTCACCTCGATGTGCTCATCGATCGAGTCGAGGAGGATGCTCAGCCGCTTGACGACATCGTCCGTCCACGTGTCCAGCCGGCCGGTAGCGGGGCTGGAGATGGCCCGCTCCACGTCGATGAGCGCGTGATGGAGATCGGCGCGCCGGCGGGCGGCCTCCTCGAACGCCCGGGTTGGTTCGAGCTCGTCCCCCATACCCCTCCTCTTGCCAACTATAGGGTGGCGTCCTGTCGCTGGGCCACCCCGACGCAACTGGACGACCCCTCGAGGTCGATCTCGGACGCCGCCGGCTAGGGTTGCTCGGTCGGTGCGGTCGTCGCGGGCTGAGGATCCTCGAGGAGCTTCTGAGCCCTCCGAGCCGACACGGCGTTTCCCTTTCGCTCGTAAAGCTCCTGGGCTTCTGCCACGGCCTGGGCGGCCCTCTCCGGTTTCCCGGCCAACCGGAGGACTTCGGCGAGATCCATGAGCGTATCGCCTTGCGAGTTCAGGTCGTCGGAGCGGCGGATGA
>DASXSA010000010.1:0-7913 GCA_036506235.1 Candidatus Limnocylindrales bacterium
CTGGTTGGTCGGCCTGTCCCGGCGAGGGCGGCGTGTCTGCCGCTGGAATCGGGTCGGGAGAGGTGGAGGCTGAATCGTGCTCCTCCGCCGCCCCGGAATCAAGTTGCAATCCGTGGCCGGACCACGACTGGCTGCCACCCATCCCTCTCAAGCCCTGCCGTGCGACGAGCGCACAGCAAAGGACATGAGCACGTTGCGCACCACGACAAATGTGTCGATTCCGCCAACGTGCCACGCAGGAACGTCTCGGAGTCAGTGCGTGTACCGCACGCGCCTTGCTGGTAATTGGCGGTGAAGAGCATGGCGGTATTACGGCGTGGTGCGCGAGCTCCGTAGCAAGCCGAAGGCAGAGCGACCTCAGGGATTGCTGCTGAGCGTCGCGGGCACTATTTGGGCAGGACGAGACGCGATCGGCTGGAGTCGCCCCGAACTCGCGAGGCGTGCCGGCATGGCTGCATCGACGGTGTGGAGGATCGAGGCCGGTGAGCTGCCAGGAGTCACGGTCGGGACCGCCGGCCGGCTCCTCGGAGAACTAGGGATCCTTGTCGAGTTTCGCTCGCCTTACGTTGCCCGCTCCCACCTTCAGCGCGATGCCGCGCATGCCCGCTGTTCTGCGTACGTGCGGCGTCGGCTGGAGGCATCCGGATGGCGGGTGGCCCACGAGGTGGAGGTCGGGAGCGCCAGATCTCGCGGCTTTATTGACATCCTCGCCTCCCATCGGGAGTCCGGGGTAGCGATGGTGATCGAAATCAAAACCGAGCTGGTCGACCTCGGCGAGGTCCAGCGAACCCTCGGTTGGTATGAGCGGGAATCCTGGGCTGCTACGCGGCGGCTCGGATGGAAGCAGCGGGGTGTCGTTGGCGTTGTCGCCCTCCTTGCAACTGAGGTAAATGAAGGTGCGATTCAGGAAAACCGGGTTCTCCTGCAGCAGTGGTGTCCGACCCGGGCCCGCCAACTGAATGAGTGGATGTCAAAGTCGCTGAGTCCGCGACCGACAAGATCTCTGGCCTTGATCGATCCTGCCTCGCGGCGACGACGGTGGCTCATGCCGGCAAGGGTCGATGGGCGCCGGAGTCCCGCGCCCTACGAGGATTACGCGGACTTCATGCGGAGGCTTGCTCGGCGCCGTCCGCGGTAGGCGTCCCGGGCGCATGAGGCGTCTCGGCGCCGGCGGGTGCGCCGGAGTGGGGGTCGTCCGAGTCGAGCCGGAAGAAGACCCCGACGGCAAAAATGTGCGAGCGGGCCATCCGGTACACGAGATTCCCGGGGAAGAGCTGCTGGTTCGTCGCGAGGATGGCCTGCGTCCGTTCTTCGCCCTCTGGCAGCCGCCGCCCGCGCACCTGTTCAGCCCGGCCATCCGGAGCAACCAGCTCGGCCGAACCCGCCGCTTCCAGGTTGCGCGTCCAGCCGACGTCGCCGTTCGGGTGACCGAGGTAGCGCCGGCCGTTTGTGCGCAGCACGCCCAGGAGCACGCTGCGCGGCCGGCCACTCGAACGACCCGCGACTCGTAACTCCTGCACGTTGCCCATTCCGCCCCGGCGCCACATCGGCCGGACCAGGGGGTCGATCAGTCGCAACCATCGATACTGGATGCGAAAAACAACCCGCCAGATCCGGGACGGTCGTGTGGTCGTGGCCACCACCGTTCCGCCCACCTTCCTCAGGATCGGCGGGCCTGGAGCCGCACGATCGCCAGCGAAATTGCCGCCACGAGCCAGATCAGCGCCGCCCAGCCTACCCAGCCATACAGCGTGTCAGTGACAGAATGCGACCTCGAGTCGACGGCCACAAAGCTCGCCACCGACAGCACGACCGCCACGAGGACGACCGCGACCGCGAGCCCACGCGCCAGAAGACGGCGCCGCAGGCGCATTTTTACGTCAGGCTGGGATGGGCGCGCCCCGGTGACGTCCCTCGGTGGGCCTGCCTTCGGGCAGCTCGGACCCGATACCGAGCTCCTCCCGGACCCGCCGCACGCCCTCGACGATCACCCGCATCTTGGCTTCGGTCTCCTCGACAGTGCGAGTCTTCAGGCCGCAGTCGGGGTCGACGAAGATGCGGTCGGCGGGCAGGACTTCCAACGCGAGCTTGATCCCCCGCACGACGTCGTCGACCGACTCGATCTCGTGCGAGTGGACGTCGACCACGCCCAGCCCGATCGCCTTGGTGAACGGGATATCGCGGAACCGCTCGAGGAGGTCGAAGTCCGAGTTCGTCATCTCGAGGTCGATCTGGTCGACCGGGATGTCGAGCATCGTCGGGTAGGCGCGCATGAAGTCGCCGTAGCAGATGTGGGTGATCGCGTGCGCCTCGAGGCCGTCGGTCACGATCGCCATGGCTTCCGCCACGAGTGGCAGCTCCTCCATCCGTGCCGAGGCCGCCGGCTCGTCGATCTGCACGAAGCGCGCCCCGGCCGCCACGAGATCCATCGCCTCGTCGTGGATGGCACGAGCCAGATCCAGCACGAACTCCCGGCGGGAGCCGTAGTGCTCGTCGAAGCTCCAGTCGGCGATCGTATAGGGCCCGGTCAGCATGCCCTTGACCGGTCTCGATGTCAGCGACTGTGCGTACTTCCACCATTCGACCGTGATCGGGTGCGTCCGCCGAACGGCACCGACCGCAATCGGCTTGCGGTAATAGCGATTGCCGTACGAGCGCACGAGGCCGCCGATCTCGAAACCGGCCATCTCCTCAGCGAAGTACGTCGCCATGTCGCCGCGGTACATCTCGCCGTCGACCAGGATGTCGACGCCGATCTCCTCCTGGAACCGGATCCAGCGCTCGGTGGCCGCCCGTTCCAGCCGATCCAGTTCCTCGTCCGGGATTCGGCCGGCCGCGTGGTCGGTCCTGGCCTTCAGAAGTTCCGGCGGCTTCCCGAAGGAGCCGACCGACGTCGTCCAGAGTCCGTTGACTGCAGTCATTCGAGGTCCCCTGTCAAACGAAGCTGTGCCGAGCTGCCGTGCTGCCGTTCGGCGTCATGCCAGCTCCTCTGCGGGCTGCGCCGCCTGGGCTTCCTCGGCCGCCTTGCGGGCCGTCGGCGCGTAGCGTCCGAACGCCGCGCTCCGGATGTCAACAGCGCGCGGGTCGATCGACCGCGCGAGCTCCTCGGTGCCGGCCATGGCGGCGAGTCGGGCGGCCTCGCCGAGGAGCTTGATCTTCGCGAGCGCCCGATCCCGGGGCAGATACTCGAGGCTCGTCGAGGGCGACAGCCCCACGCGAGCCAGGCCGCGCCCGGCCGTGGACGCTGCGTAGTGAGCGGCCCAGATCAGCAGCTCCTTCGTGTCGAGCGCTGTGTTCCTGGCGTCGAGCGCTCCGCAGATGATCCCGCGCTCGCCAGGGGCGCGAGCGACCAGCCGCCAGTTGTCCGGCCCGGCGATGAGGTCGAACAGATAGCTCGAATATGGGGCGTCGAAGATCGTGTCGGTGCCGGCCGCGTCGGCATTTCCCATGGTGATGGCGAGCGAGACGTGGGTATCGCGTGAGCCGCCGAACCCGGCCAGGAGCCGGCGCTGTGCTTCGCGGAAGAGCCGCTGCTGCTCCCGATCCTCGCCGATCAGGGTCGCGGCATCTTCGTCGACCTGGATCAGTGGGCAGCCGGCGTCCGCGAGGGCGCGCAACTCCTGGTTTAGCGCCTCCGCGAGGGCGAGGGTGACCCGTTCCTGCCCGACCTCGGCGGTATCCGCAAGCCGGCCCAGGGTGTACGGCCCGACGACGTTCTGCTTGACGGCCTTGTCGGTCAGTGAGGCCGTGAATCGCCAGTCGTCAACCGTGATCGGGCGCGTCCAGCGCGGCTCGCGCACGGCGCGCGGCTGCCGAAAGTAGGTGTTCGTGTCGAAGTAGCGCAGCAGACCGGAGATTTCGAAGCCGTCGAGGTCCCGCGCGAGGTAGGTCAGTGGGTCCTCTGCGCGAATGCCGCCATCGGTCAGCGGCTCGAGGCCCGCCGATTCCTGCTCGTCGACGATCTCCCGGATCAGCTCGTCCTGGACAGCGCGGAAGCCGTCGGCATCGATCTCGCCCCGGTCGAGCTGACCGTACCCGGCCCGAAGCTTGAACGGCCTGCCTGGCAGGGGCGTTCTGGGATAGGCGCCGACGAGGGTTGCGAACATCGGGACTCCGTGTGGAGGTGGCGAGCCTTGGGCGTTGCGCTTCCGGGCCGCGGTTCCTGGGCGTTTGATTGTCTGGCCGCGCCAGAAGCGTTGTCTGGCAGCGCCAGAAGAGCGTAGCGCATCGGGTACTCTCGGCCGCATGCCGATCGTCGGCGAGGACCTCGCGGGTCGTTACCGCATCGAGGCGCCGCTCGGCGCAGGCGGCATGGCCACGGTGTGGCGCGCCCTCGACCTCCGTCTCGACCGCGAGGTCGCGATCAAGGTGCTGTCCCCCAACCTGTCGGCCGACCCCGCGCTCGCCCAGCGCTTCGACCGTGAGGCGCGCGCGCTCGCCGCCATCAGCCACCCTGCGATCGTCGCCGTCTTCGACGTGGACCCGGGGGCGCCCGCCGCGGGTCGTGACCCGTTCTTCGTCATGGAGCTGTGCACCGGCGGTTCGCTCGCCGAGCAGATCGCCGCTGGCCCGGACCGACGAATGTCTCCGGCCGATCTCATTCCGATCATGGTTCGCGTCGCGGAGGGTCTCGCGGCGCTCCACGAGCGGGGCTTCGTCCACCGCGACATCAAGCCCCACAACATCCTCCTCACTCCGGGCGGCGCAAAGCTCGCGGACTTCGGCCTCGCGCGGCGCGACGACGGTCGTGAGATTGGGGACCTGACCGTCACGGGCACGACGGTCGGCACGCTCGCCTACCTCGCGCCAGAGCTCCTCGCTGGTGCCGACGCCACGCCTGAGAGCGACGTGTACTCGCTCGGGGTCGTCACGTACCAGGCACTGACGGACCGCCTGCCTCGCCCGGCGGGGACGGTCACCGAGCTGGCCGAAGGGCGGGATATTCCGCCGCCTGCTCCCTCGCTGGTCGCGCCCGGGCTGGGCGACGCCCTCGACCCAGCGCTTGCCGCCGCCCTCGACCCCGACCCGGCCACCCGACCCGGCGCTTTGGCGTTCGCGACGGCGCTGACGGCCGCGCTCGGGCGCTGGTCGCGGGACGTGCGGGCGGGCCGGGTGCCTGGAGTCGTTACCGCCTCCCCCGCCGGCGACCCGGTTCCTGGCCTCGCCGGGCGTTCGGGTGGCGACAGCGCCTCCATTACGGAACCGGTTGTAGTCCCCTCTCCCTCGAATCGCGCACGTGCGGCCACGGGCCGCCCGAGCCGAACCCGTGGCCGCCGGACGTCGGTTTCTCCGCTGCTCGCATCACTCCTTGGGGCTGCGGCAATCGGCCTTCTGCTGGCCTTCCTGCTCAGCGCGGGGAACCCGCCGACCAGCCCCTCACCGAGCGTTCGGCCGAGCCCTTCCCCCTCTGCGTCACCGTCGCCCTCGCCATCGCCCTCCCCTTCACCATCGCCGTCTTCCTCGCCGACGCCGCCTCCCGACCGCTTCGCGTCCGCGCGATCGGCGCTGAACGAGATGTACGCCGCGATCGCCAATGCCAGGGGGGCCGGCGGGCTCAAGGGCAAGGACGCGAACGACCTCGACCGAAAGGCCGACGCGGTGTCGGCGGCGATCAACCGTCAGGACGCCCGTGCAGCGGCGAAGGCGGCAGACGACCTGCTGGCGAAAGTCCGCGAGTTCGTGCGCGAGGGCAAGGTCAGCGGCTCGGCCGCCGATCGCCTGCTCCAGGCCGCGCAACAGCTGCGGTCGGCGATCCCGTCCGGCTGAGCTGATCCTCGACTATCGCGGGCAGGTTCTGTGGGCTCCACCGTGATCGGCCCTGACACCTGACTCCGCCTCGAGTCAAACCGGTCACCCGCCCTGCGTCGCTGCCTCGACATGTGCACAGAATCGGCGTGCTTGATGCGAGGTGGTCGACGGAAATGACTCCCTCCCGAGTCAACCGTCCGGCGTGGCACAGAACCCGGCACGGGGGCCAGAAAGCGGCTGGAATGCGGGGCCACGTCTCTCGCCACGCTTACCCTCCCCTTACATTCGGCGCCACGAGCTCCTGGAGGCGGCCGTATCCTCCGCCCCGATGAAAACGATCCTCGTGGTAGACGACGAGCGCAACATCGTCGAGCTGCTCCGGCTCTATCTCGAGAAGGAGGGCTACGGCGTCGTCAGCGCCCCCGACGGCGAGCAGGGGCTGGCGCTCCACGCGAGGCACGACCCCGATCTGGTAGTGCTCGACCTGATGCTTCCGAAGGTCGATGGCTTCGAGGTCTGTCGCGAGATCCGGCGCCGTGGCCAAACTCCCGTCCTCATGCTGACGGCCCGCACTGACGACGTGGACGCGATCGTGGGCCTCGAGCTTGGGGCCGACGACTACGTCACCAAGCCCTTCAATCCGCGGGCAGTCGTCGCCCGGATCAAGGCGATTCTCAGGCGGTCCGAGGCATCCGTTCGAGGCGCCCGGCCGATGGAGGTCGGCGCCCTCCGCGTGGACCCTCGCCGACGCGAGGCGTCGGTCGGGGACCGGCGGGTCGATCTCCGGCCGCGGGAATTCGACCTGCTCGCGGCCCTGGCGCGCGACCCGGGTGTCGTGCTCACCCGCGACGCGCTGCTCGAGGACGTCTGGGGGACCGACTTCCCCGGCGAGACTCGAACGGTCGACGTCCACGTCGCGGAGGTGCGCAAGAAGCTCGGCCAGGATGGTCCGCCGATCGAGACCGTTCGCGGGATCGGATACCGTCTCGTGCCGCCCCCGCGAGAACCCGTGGCGCGACCGTCGTAAGCGAACGGATGCCGCGCAGCCTCGTCGGTCGCATCGTCCTTGGCTTCGTCCTCGTCGCGCTGGCCAGCCTCCTTGCGGTGGGTGGCGGCCTCTTCGTCGTGCTCCGCGGCCTCCACCAGGATGCCGCCGAGTCCAGCCTCGTCGACCAGGTCGAGACGTTGCTGCCGCAGATCCGGGACCAGGCGATCGCGGGCGACCTGGTCGGTGCCCTCGGCTCGATTCGTGACCAGCTCGGCGAGCGCGGTGTCAGTGCCTATCTGCTGATGGCGAACGGACGGCTACGCTCGCTCGACCCGAACGCGCCGGCCATCCCGGGCAGTGCAATCGAGCTTGCCGACCCGGGTGCGCGAGGCCTGACGTCGCACGGCTCGGTCACGCTGCCGAACGGACAGAGCTGGTCGTACGCCGCGTCGATCGTCCGGCCAGCGGGAGCCGGTGCCCGGGCGCTCGTGTTCGCCCGACGCGACACCTCGAGCGCGGAGGCACTCGCCGACCTTGGATCGAAGCTGCCGGCAGTGCTGCTCGTCGGGCTCCTGGTCGGCGCTCCGATCGCGTGGATCCTCGCGAGGTCGGTCACTGCGCCGTTGCGCCGCCTGGCCACGGCGACCGCTCACGTGGCCTCGCGACGAGCCGAGCCGCTTCCGCTCGAGGGCCCAACCGAGGTCCGGGAGCTGACCGATCGCTTCAATGAGATGAACGCCGAGCTCGCCGCGACCCGCGCGCGTGAAACCGAGCTGCTGGCGAACCTGCGGCACGACCTGCGCACGCCCCTCACCGTGATCGCCGGTTTCGCCCAGGCGTTGTCGGACGGCACGGCAGCCGGCAAAGACGCAACCAAGGCTGCGCAAGCCATCGCCGAGGAGGCCGGGCGGCTCGAGCGGCTGGTGGCCGAGCTGGGCGCCATCGAGCGGCTGCAGGCTGGACCGGCCGGACTCCGGCCCGAGTCGATCGATGCCCGGGCAGCGCTCGAGGAGACGGCTGGGCGCTTCAGGCCGGGGGCGGCGGCTCGCGGTGTCGAGCTGTCGGTGATCGCCGAAAGCCTGGCCGATGGCGGCGGTACGCAGGTCGAACTGACGGCCGACCGCATGGCTCTCGATCGAATCCTCGGGAACCTGGTGGCTAACGCCCTTGTTGCCGC
>DASXSA010000011.1:0-14434 GCA_036506235.1 Candidatus Limnocylindrales bacterium
GACTCCGGGACCCAGTTGTAGGAGTCGCGTTCCGCTCCGGCGGTCTCCACGTAGTACGCGGCTCCGAGCGTCATCGCGTCGTGGTGCGGAGCGGGATCGCGAACGAAGGCCAGGCCGGAGTCGTACGGGACGTTGAGCCACTTGTGGCTGTCCGTTGTCCACGAGTCGGCCTCGGCCACACCGACGAGCAGCGCGCGAATCGCCGGCGATGCTGCCGCCCACAGGCCGAACGCACCATCGACGTGGAGCCAGGCGCCACGCCCCCGCGCGAGAGCGCCGATCTCCTCGAGCGGGTCGAAGGCACCCGTGTTGACGTTCCCCGCCTGCGCGCAGACGACGGTCGGGCCGGACGGCAGGCCGGCCAGCGTGGATCGCAGGGCGTCGGCCCGCATCCGTCCCTGGTCGTCCGTCGGTACGCGATGGACCCGCGCGCGCCCAAGGCCGAGCATCTGGAGCGATGCGAAGATCGTCACGTGCGCCTCGTCGCCGACGACGACGTGGATCTCCGGCGCACCGAAGAGGCCCCGCTCCTCGACGTTCCAGCCATCTCTCTGAAGCACCGTGTGGCGCGCGGCTGCGAGACACGTGAAGTTGGCCATGGTCGCGCCGGTCGTGAATCCGACGCTCGTACCCTCTGGTAGGCCGAGGAGCTCGATCAGCCAGGCAGCGGCCACCTCCTCGGCAACCGCCGCTGCCGGCGACAGGACGTACAGGCCGGCGTTCTGGTCCCAGGCGCTCGCGAGCCAATCCGCCGCGAGGGCCGCGGGCTGGCTGCCGCCGACCACAAACCCGAAGTAGCGCGGGCCGGCGGTGGCGACGACACCAGGCTCGGAGGCCGTCACCAGGTCTTCGACGACTGCGGCCGGGTCCTGGCCGTGGTCCGGCAGGGGCCCGCCCAGTGCCGATCGCAGGCTCTCGAGCTCCACGTCGGGGAAGACCCGGCGCGAGGGCAGGGTGTCGAGAAAGTCGGCCGCCAGGTCGGCGGCTCGCCGCAGCAGGCGGGGGTCGCTCATCGCCCCGGATCGTAGCGCAGGCCGGCGCGGCTGCCGTCGGGCGCCGAAGCTCGGCCGCCTTCGCGGCGGTCAGCCTCGGTCGAGGATTTCGAGGACGGGCGCCAGCTCTTCGATCGAGGCGAGCGTGATCGGATCCAGCACCAGTTGGAGGTGGCCGATGCCTTCCCGAGCGAATGCGCCGAAGACCTCAGATAGCTGCTCGGGAGTGCCCTCGAGCGGTGGCGAACCGCTCCGGCGGGTCGCGTCCGCGGGCCTGCCCTCGCCTCCCGACAGCCGGACGAATACCGCCACCGTGCGCTCGACTTCGGCGGGATCCCGTTCGACGGCCGCGCAGATCGCGTCGACGCGTTCCCGAAGCGGGGCGATCCCCTCCGGCCGATTGCGTAGCTCCTCGAACCAGCTGTTCCACGCGTTCACCCAGGGCAGCGCGATCTCGAGCATTCGCGGCCCGTTCGAGCCGATCAGGAGCGGCGGACCGCCGGGCCTTGGGCCGCGTGGGACGAGTTCGCAGTCACGAGCCTCGTAGAACTCGCCGGCAAAGTCGATGTGACCGTCGCGCAGCAGCGTGCGGATGATCGTGAACGCTTCCTCGAACCGGCTGATACGTCGGTCGTACGGGAAGCCGAACGCCCGGTACTCCGTCTCGTTCCATCCGGCGCCGAGGCCCAGGACGAGGCGCCCGCCGCTGATCTCGTCGATCGTCGCAGCCTTCTTGGCGATCATCGCCGGGTTGTGGAAGCTGGTAGCGGCCACCAGCGGGCCGATCCCGATCCGAGAGGTGACCGCCGCGAGGGCCGCGAGCTGGGACCAGGCCTCCCACGGACCGCGAGTGCTGCCGTCTGCGCTGCGGTACAGCAGGTGATCGCCGACCCATAACGAGTCGAAACCGAGCTCTTCCGCGCGCACTGCGAGCTGTCGCAGCTCGGGCCAGCGGATGACGTATTCGACCTCCGGAAGCTGGATGCCGATCTTCAGCGGACGAGCCACAAACCCTCCTTCGTGTCATTCATTCGGGGTCCTGTCCTTGATCGGCGTTTCCGGCCGCCGCGGCCCGCCTGGGCCCAATACGGCTGCAAGGTGCGTGAAACCCCTCCGCGCCCGTTCGGTTCATGTGGACGGCACCCCGCAGAGGCGATGATTCAAGCCTCCCAGAACACCAGTCGCGCCGAGGGCGTGTCTTTCGGCTCGACAGGAAGGAAGGAGTTTCCCACTCATGCAGCAGACCATGACGGATATCTGGGTCTTCCGTGATCAGGCCTGGTCGGGCATCGACCTGACGGGCTTCGACGTGGAGTCCACGGACGGCAAGATCGGTTCGGTCTCCGATGCCAGCCGCGAGGTGAGCAGCAGCTTCATCGTGGTCGACACCGGCCCGTGGATTTTTGGTCACAAGGCGCTGCTGCCGGCGGGCACGATCTCGTCCGTCGACACGCTCGACCGGAAGGTTTTCGTGAACCTGACCAAGGATCAGATCAAGAATGCGCCGGAGTTCGACGAGAGCAAGAAGCTCGACGAGAACTATCGCCGCGACCTCGGCGACTACTACGGACGAGAAACCTACACTGGCACGTACGGTCAGGGCACTCGCAGCTGATCGACCTGGCCATGCAGCATCGAAGCCCCCGACCGTTGGGTCGGGGGCTTCGCGTGTCTGCGACATCGTGAGGGTAAACCGGCCCGGGGACGGCCGTCGAGGGGCGTCAACGGGCGCGTCGTCGGAGCTCGCCGAGGTTGTCCCCGATCAGCAACAGACCCAGCCCGAGCAGGCAAAGCAGGACCAGCTCACGGATGAATGTGGCGGCGAGGACGAATGCGCTGACGATCGCCAGGAACATGGCGATGCGCAGCAGCAGGATCCCGACCGATCGTTCGAAGAACGCTTCGACGGCGAGATACCCGCCGAGTAGAACGGGCAGGGCCACGATCGCCGGGAGGATGCGGAGCCAGACCACGACCGCCAGGAGCGCGATCAGAAGCCCGACGCTCAGAGCAGCCCACGCTTCGCCGAACGCCCGGCGCCTGACACGCGATGGCCGTTCCGGCTCGGCCGCGTGGTGAAGGTGGGCGCGCGGGTCCTCCCTGATTCCGCCCGTGAGAGCCGCCAACCGGGCGCGGCCGGCGGACAGGACCCGGCCCAGCTCGACGTCCCGTGCCCGAAGCGTCGCGAGACGCGCCTCATCGGACTTGAGCGTTGCCTGCCGAGCTACGGCGTACTGCTCGAGTCCGGCTACGCCGCGAAGCGCCGCGACCTCTTCGGCGAGGCCGGGCAGCTCGGCGCCGGTCGCCTCCGCGTCCACCTGGACCTGATTTCGCTCGTCGGCCAGCTCGCGAAGCCGCGCGGTCATTGCTTCGACGGCGCGCGATGGCGGTGGCACCTTCGCCAGGCCCGCGAACCCGAGTGGATCCGCCCATGACTGCCGGACGGTGCCGACTCGCGTGTACTTCGGGCCGGCCGGCGCGCGCTCGCCGGCGAACCGGTCGCCGGTGTCCAGGCCCCACAGCCCGCGATAGCCGTCGACCCACGCGTCGTTGTCGGAGACGAGGATTGGTGTCCACTCGACTTCGCAGCCGGGTCCTACGCTGGTCCCGTCGCCCCGCGCATAGTCGACGAACGGGACGCTGAGCGCCCGCCGCACGTTCCCGGCCAGGTCGCCCGGGTCCGGCTGGTCGAGCGTGTCACGCCAGATCCGCCGCGCGAGGTCGAGCGGTCCCCGCAGGTTGCGCTCGCCCGGAATCGGGAGCCGCATGATGTACTCGCCACGCTCGAGGTACGTGGCGTGGGAACCGGCCCCCGGATACACGACCGGATGGCCGTCGATGGCCTCCAGACGCGGGTCGTCCCAGCGCCGCCGCAGGTCGTCGCCCTTTTCGTCGTGAGCTGCCGCGCAGAACCACGCGGGCCTCGTGGACCCGTCCGACAGCTCCTCGAGGACGATGAAGCACTGTTCCCAGTCGGCCTCGTGGTCGTTGGCGCCGTCGAACGTCGAACGCCAATCGTTCATCGCGTAAAAGAACAGGTAGTGCAGTACGACCCAGCCACCGGATCGGACGACCCGGCCGTGGTACGAGACCTGCGGAGCTCGCTCGCGGATCGCGCGATAGCGCCGGTCTGCCGCAGCGGCCGTGCCGCCGGGAACGCGGCCCCGGAGCAACAGCGACGCGACTAGTCCCGCGTCGACGAGTCTCGCCGGCAACCCGACCCGGGCGAGCCGGCCGGGCGCGGAGAACCGTGGCCGGTCAGGACGGTTTCGCCAGCGTGCGAGCTCGACCGCCGACATCGGCTCCGGGACGAAGCGGAGGAATTGCAGATGGCCGGGCGGCGCGTCGCCGATCGAGCCGAGCCGGTCGAGCGTCAGAGTCCCGGCCGGCGCCACGACGGTGGCCTCGCGGATCGATGGGCCGGACAGCAGGTCACAGGCTGCCACGTAGTCGGCCGCGGCCATGGGCAGGAAGAGCTCGCCGCTCGTGAACCGAAGGATCGGCTCGTGGCATCGCAACAGGTCCACGTCCGCCATGTCGGTCACGACGCGACCTCGCCGTCATCGGCCTCGGACGGATCGCCCGCCGGCCTACCGGCTGCTGCCTCGTCCGCGGCTGGCTCGTCCGCGGCTGGCTCGTCGTACACGGCGCGGACCTCGCGCTGGTTGAGGTAGAAGACCGCGATGACGTTGATGGCCATCGCCAGATAGATCGGGCGGCCGTCCCACCACGCTCCAAGCGCGAATGCGAGCGACAGCCCCGAGATGACGATCGCCCCGACCCACGCCCAGCGGCGGTTCGCCAGGAGCCCGTAGCCGATTCCGACGCTCGCGACCGCAATCGCGACGGCAACGCCGCCTGAGATTGCGTAGGCGACGGTGCCGGGGCTCGCCTCCGGGACCTGGGCAGCCGTGTGCAGCCAATCGAGATCCGGGGCCAGATTGAGGCCCAGCAGCTGGCCGATCACGAGCGCAGCGCGACCGAACTGCACCGCCGCAAGGACGACGACGCCGAGCGGACGTTTGCGCTCAGCCGCAGGGACGGCCTGACCGGCCATACGCGGCGACTCGAGCCGATGGGTCACGGACGCAGTACCTGGATCGCGCCAGGCTCCAGCTGCGCCTCCAGCCAGTCGGCCTCGTGCGGATCGCCGTCGACCTGGATCGGCTCGCGCGGTTCGGCCGTGACGCGCACGCGGGCGGCTCGCAGGCGCAGCGACCGTGCCCGGCGCTGGGGTGGCTCGGCCGCGGACAGGAGCATCCCTGCGGCGCTGCTCACCCCGCTCGGCAGCCCGTCTGCCGTCACGACGAACACGTCCAGCAGACCGTCCGTCGGGTCGATCCGGCGCCGCGGCCCGATCAGCCACGGGACGATCTGGCCGCAGTTCGCGATCAGGACGACGAGACCGCGCACCTGGTGGACATCGTCGTGCACCTCGATGCGGTAGGTCGCGGGCCTCAACCGGGCGGCCTCCCTCGCCATGGCCAGGACATAAGCTCCGAATCCGAGGCGGCGCTTCAGGTCAGCCGACGCGCCGGCCATCACCCGGGCGTCGAGGCCCAGTCCGCAGGCAACGGTGAAGACGTGCGTTGTTCTATCGCCGTTCGTCGCGGTGATCTGTGAGGTGGTCGGGCCCCAGGCTGCGCGGCCGAGGTCGACCGGTTCGGGGCGGCCGCTCGCGACCAACGCGATGGCAGCGCTCGTCCGCCTCGGGATGCCGAGTGCCGCCGCGAACACGTTTCCGGTTCCTGTCGGCACGATCGCCAGCGGGACGCCGCTCCCGCCGAGAATGGAGGCGGTCTCCCGGAGTGTCCCATCTCCACCGACGACGACGACCAAGGGCGCGGACCGGGCCGATGCGAGGGCCTTCCGCGCGGCTTCGAGCGTCGTGTCGACCACCGTCGGTGCACGCCCGGTCCGGACGACCACGGCGTCGACGACGGATTTGACGATCCCAGCTCGGCCACGGACGTCCGCGAGCCTCGACGCCGTCGGATTCACGACCACGATGGGCGCTGCCGAGGTCTTCGTCATGCGCCGAGTGTGGGTGGAAATCGTGCGATCGACGAGGGCGCCGTCCTCCCTCGAACAGGACGACGCACACGTGCGTCCCGCGCATCAGGGACGCCGTCGCGCCGGCCGTTGTACGCTCACTCCTTCGAACGGAGGGTGAGGTCGAACGATGCCGCGAACTGTGCGGGGCGCGCTCCTGCAGGCGAGCTGGACAGGCGACAAGGAGTCGATGATCCAGAAGCACGAGAAGTACGCCCATGAGGCTGCGAAGCAGGGTGCGCAGGTGATGCTCTTCCAGGAGCTCTTCTACGGGCCGTACTTCTGCCAGGTGCAGGATCCGCAGTACTACAGCTACACCGAGCACATCCCCGACGGTCCGACCACGAAACGAATGCAGGACCTCGCGAAAGAGACCGGCATGGTCCTCGTCGTGCCGATGTACGAGGAGGACGACAAGGCCACCGGGATCTACTACAACACGGCGGCGGTGATCGATGCGGACGGCAGTTACCTGGGCAAGTACCGCAAGACCCACATCCCGCACGTCAAGGGTTTCTGGGAGAAGTTCTATTTCCGGCCCGGCAATCTTGGGTATCCGGTTTTCGACACAGCCGTCGGCAAGGTCGGCGTGTACATCTGCTACGACCGCCATTTTCCGGAAGGTGCGCGGGCGCTGGGCCTGAACGGCGCTGAGATGGTGTTCATCCCCAGCGCAACCTCGCGTGGGCTGTCTGAGTACCTGTGGCGCGTCGAGCAAGTCAGCCATGCGCTGGCGAACGGCTACTTCGTTGGCACGATCAACCGGGTCGGGATTGAGAAGGACATCGGCGACGACGATTTCTACGGGCAGAGCTATTTCGTCGATCCTCGCGGCCAGTTCATCGGCGACGTTGGCTCCGCCCACGATGAGGAGCTGCTGGTTCGCGAGATGGACCTCGACAAGATCACCGAGGTTCGCCAGACCTGGCAGTTCTTCCGCGACCGTCGCCCGGACGCCTACGAGGACCTGGTCCGACCCTGAGCGCTCCTAAGTCGCGATTCTGGCGCGGGCACGCCGCCATCAGACAGGAGCGTGAAACCGCCGAAGTTCTAGGCTCCTGCGATGGCGAAGCGGACATTCGCAAGGCAATTGAGCGCGGTGGCGAGCCTCCTCGAGCCCGGCCGTGAGCGGTTGTATCGATATGTCGCAGCCAGGTCGGAGCCCGTGAGTCGGGATCAAGCCGCCGCAGCCCTTGGGATGACCCGATCGATGGCGGCCTTCCATCTGGACAGGCTCGTCGAACTCGGCCTGCTGCACGCTCAGTACCGTCGCATCTCGGGGCGCACGGGACGGGGGGCCGGACGGCCGGCGAAGCTGTACGCCTTGTCGCGGCAGCGGTTCGAGGTGACGGTCCCGCGGCGCGCCTACGAGCTCCTCGCCCGCTTTCTGGTCGAGGCTGAACCTCATTCGCTTACCGCCCCAGCGCGGCACGCCGCGCATCGGTACGGTCGGTTGCTCGGTACCCGAGCCCGGCGTCACATCGGCAGCCAAGCGAATCCAGAAGAGCTGGCCCGGTGCCTCTTAGACATCGTCGGGGACCTGGGGTTCGAACCTGTGGCAGCCCGTCAGGAAATGTCGGCACGGAACTGCCCCTTCGATCCGATGTCCCGCGAGTTTCCGGGGGTCGTCTGTCAAGCGGCACTGGCTTTGCTGGGCGGCGTGGTCGAGGGCGCACGCATGCGGTCGGTGGAAGTCACCCGGCGCGAACAACCGCCGTGGTGCTGCGTGGTCCTGACCGGACCACTCGAATCTCCTAAAACTGCAACAGATTCGCGATAGACGACCGCGCTCCCCTGTAGCAGTGGCCCGACCGCCCGTTCCAGGGTTGCAACGGTGGCATCGGGCGCATGCCCGGAGGCCAGTGGCGGCCTGGCCGTGGTGATTTGACTGGAGAACGCGACGGCGAACCAGAAACGGAAGCTCAGCGGAGGTGCCGGGAATGGCTGAATCGAGTCTTTACGAAAGGCTCGGTGGCGTATTTGCCATCGCAGCCGTTATCGACCATTTCAGCGATGCAGTCGTGAAGAACCCGATCGTTGGTCAGCAATCCGCAAACCCGGCCCTCCGGGAATGGAGCACCAACAAGTTGGACAGACTGCCAGGCCTGAAGTTCATGCGCACCCTCTGGGTTTGCAACGTTTCGGGCGGCCCGTTCGAGTTCACAGCCACACGGCCAGGCAGCACCCCGCTCGGCTTGGAAGAGGCCCATCGCGAGCTCCGGATTTCACCCGAAGAATTCGATGAAGTCGCGGCAGAGCTTGGGCGGAGTCTCGACCACTTCAAGGTACCTGCGCGAGAGAAGGAGGAGGTACTGGCTGCATTCGCAGCACACAAGGGCGAAGTCAATGAGGGATACCGAACTGCAGCCGGAATATCACGTTGAGGTCCTCGATAGGGGACATGCGGCCTCGCCTCGCAAATCGCGCGTGCAGATGGGGCGCGTGGTTTCCTGCTTGGGTCCATCGGATGAGCGCACGCCACGAGAACGAATCAAGGAGATGGCAGGCATCACGATGAACGCGGGCACGTTGGGCCCATTCATCGTCAGGGCCTTCCTGCTCGTCCTGCCATTGATGCTCGCGGCTTGCCGCCAGAACGGATCCGGCGGTTCGGGTTACTGATCCGGGCAGGATCTAACTACGTCGCGCTCCGCGGAGGGGAGCTCGAGTTCCCACGGGTGCTCATGACACCCGCCACCAGGCGCTCCCCGAAGTTGGGATCCCTCCGGTGGACCATCTGGAGGGCCGGCTGCCCGACGCGCTCCTTGACGAGGAGGCCCAGCATTCGCTCGGCCGCTGGGCTTTCGCATGCGATCGATTCCGTCGGCTCGCACGACCATGTTTAGGTCGACGGAGTTCTGTTCGAGCAACCGGAAGCGCTCCTCGCTCCCTCGCCACTGACGGTTCTGGCGCGCGAGGAGCCGAGATGCTCCCGAGAACGCTGCGAACAGTAGCTCCAGGAGGGCGAGGGCGATCGCCCCGCCGATGAGTCGGACATCCTGCCGCGTCTTGGGCGGTGTCCGACTCGATTGGCGCGGAGACCCTAGGTGGTCGCCTCTGTAGGACAACGGACCTTCGTCAAGCTCCGCTTAGCCGAGAAGGCTTCACGGCTGAGAACCACAGGGCTCAGACCCGACGTATCGCTAGCAACGAGCAAGGTAGCGGAGGATTCGTGACATGCGACGCATTGCGATTGCCATCCTGGCCGCCGGCGCTCTGGCGGCCGCGTCGGCGCTGCCTGTGGCGGCCCAGGCAGCCCCTTGCAATGACACAAACGGGGACGGCTCTCCCTCTGGGTTCGAGTACGCGCACTTCCACGTCACCGCGCTCGCTCATGAGGGTCTGCTCGGCCATGTCCACAAGCCCGGCGAGCACCAGGGCTTCTCGCTCTGCCTCGGTGTCCACAACTGAGCGCTCCGCTCGCGATCCAGGCGAGGAGGGCTGGATCGACGGGCTCGGGTTGAGGATCGTCGCCCAGAGAGAAGTGCCGCTGGCCCTGGCGACGTTGTCCCTCGGGGCCGGCGCGATCCATTTCGCGGTGATCTCGGAGCATTTCGCGGAGTACTGGGTCTTCGGCCTGGCCTTCGCGAGCCTGGCCTGGTTCCAGGCGATCTGGGCTGTGCTCTACACCCTGAGGCCGCTGCCTCTACTGGGGCTTACGGCGATCCTGATAAATGCGGGAACCGTCGGCTTCTGGTTCTGGACGCGAACGGTCGGCGTCCCGATCGGACCCAAGGCCGGTGAGCTGGAACCGGTCGGAGCACCAGACGTCGCCGCGACGGCGTTCGAGCTTGCCATCGTGATTGGACTCGCGTGGTACGTGTTCCGCAGCTTCCGGCGCGGACCCGGAGGAGCGTCAGTTGCCTCGCCCCGGCGGTTGTTGTTGCTCGCGACATTCATTGCCTCTGTAGCGATCGCCACGGCGGTCGTGCTGTTCCTCCCGTCCACTGAGGCTGGCATGTAGCCCCAGCCAGATAGGGCCAGGCCCCCGCCTCGGCGGGGGCCTGGTGGGAAGCCGAGCCTTTGTCTTACGCGCGTGCGCTAGCCTCCATGCCCGCAGGGCGTGACGTTCTCAGTGCCCGGGATTGCCTCGTGACCGGGCGTCGTCTTCCCGCTGCCGGTCATCTCTGGTACATGCTCATGGGCATTCATCGTGCCCTGGTTACACGCCGCCGCGGGCAACGGTTGAGTAGTCGAGACGTCGCCCAGGGTAGGTGACGCGACGAAACTCGCGAGCAGCCCGGAGATCAAGAGCGACACGACGATCTTTCTCATTGCGCCTTCCTTTCTGTGGCGACCTTTTCGGCTCTGGAGGGGTACGAGGCTGCAGGAAGTCCGGATCCGGGAAAATGTTGCTGTCCCGTCGCAATCTGCGGAGATCGATGTCGGGGAGGTGCCGTTTCCCCGCGACGACCACCGCGTCCGGGGTTTCGGTGCACCGCGGCCCGGCACGAGCACGGCCATACCGGTCAAGGATCACGCGCGCGAGGTTCGTCAGCGAAGTGGTACAGTGAGCGAGTCGATCACGTTCTGATAGATTTGAGTAGATTTTGTCTCGCTCCGCGCTTCGCGACCCCGACTGGGTGGGCCTCTCCGAGGCCAGCCGCGTGCTCGGCGTCTCACCCGCCACCTTGCGCCGGTGGAGCGATGCGGGCCGCCTGAGGGTCTTCACGACGCCTGGCGGCCACAGGCGATTCTCCCGGTCGGCCCTCGAGCGTCTCCTCCCGGCTGATCGATCGCGGCGCCCATCGATCCGGAGCGCCGGCCTGTCGCCAACCCGGATCGCGCGGACCTACCGTCGGGCGAGCCACGACGCCTCGCCGGAGCTGCCGTGGGTCCTGACCCTGAGCGATGAGCAACGCCTTCTCTTCCGCGAACGAGGCCACGTCCTCGCCGCGACGCTCCTCCAATACCTGGACTCCACACAGGCGGAGACGGCGGCTCACCATCTCAGCGAGGCGGCCAGCTCGGCATCCGACTACGGCACCATCGCCGCGACACTCGGGCTGTCCCTCAGCCAGACGGTCGAGGGCTTCCTCCGCTTCCGAGCGCCCTTTCATCACGAGCTGGCCGTTGCGGCCCGTCGTAGCGGCTTCGATACGGCTGAAACCACCGACCTGCTCGAGACGGCCGAGCGGGCGATGGACCGGTTGCTCGTAGCCACGATGACAGGCCATGGCCTGGCCGTACGCGGGAGCGGTCGACCTCGCTCAGTCGCCGCGTCCATCGACGAGGGTACGGAATGAACGGAGCGGCGCCCATCCCAATCGTCGCGCTGGTGACCCACGCGCGGCACGTTCCAGCCCTCGAGCGTGATCGGTTTGCAGCAGCAATTCACCGGGAGTTGGCGGGTCGGGCACTCGTATTGGAGACGTGCCATCGGGTGGAGGCGTACGTCGTCAGGGCCGACGACGCTGCGCGGCTCGCGCCGGCACTCCCGGTGGGCGGTCACGCGCTCGCAGGTGAGCAGGCGGTACACCACGCGATGACCGTCGCGGTGGGGCGCGATTCCGTGGTCGTCGGCGAGGATCAGATCCTTCATCAGCTTCGCGCCTCGGTCGACAGGGCTCGCGCCGGGGGGACGCTCGACACGGCGCTCGAACGCCTCTTCGCTCTCGCGCTCCAGGCAGGACGCAGAGCCCGCTCGTGGCGTCAGGGGCCGGCGCGCTCGCTGGCAGATGTGGCCATCGCGTCGATCGAGGGGTACGCCGGCCCAATTCGGGGTCGTGATCTTCTGGTTGTTGGTGCCGGCAGGATGGGACGCCTGGCGGCAAAGGCCGCGGTCGAGGCCGGGGCTTCGCTCGCCGTGGCGAATCGAACGATCGGCGCAGCCGAGGCCGTCGCTGCATCGAGAGGCGCCCGGGTCGAGGCATTCGATCCCGGAGGCCGGATCGACAGGTTCGTCGGGGTAGTGGTGGCGCTCGCCGGACCTTGGCCGATCGGACCCGACACGATCCACGCCCTGGCCACAGGAGCGAGCATCGTGGTCGATCTCTCGGTACCGGCTGCCGTGCCCGCGCGGCTCGCAGACGTCCTCGGTGACCGTCTCATCAGCTCCGACACCCTGGCCCGCGCCCACGCCGGCCCCGGGCCGAAGGACGGCTCCACCGCGCGCCTCGACGCGCTCGTCGACCGCTCGACCGCGGAGTTCGTCGCCTGGCTGAATGGACGGGACGGGCGAGCAGCCGCAGAGGCGCTGGTTGAACGCGCAGACCGCGAACGGGAAGCCGAGCTGGCGGCGTTGTGGCGGCGGCTGCCGGACCTGGAACCCGAAGCCCGGCACGCGATCGAGGGCATGACCCGACATCTTGCCAATCGACTGCTTCGCGAGCCGCTCGAACGCCTCGGTCGGGACACCGAGGGTCGCGACGAGCGCGCCATTCGGGACATCTTTGCGCTGTGAACACTGGTGAGATCACGATCGGATCCAGGGGCAGCAGGCTGGCGCTGGCCCAGGCGAAACTCGTCCAGGAAGCCTTCGCGCGACTGGGCCAGGCGAGCAGGATTCAGATCATCGAGACGGAGGGCGACCGTCGAGCGCCGGACACGGCATGGGGCGAGGGAGCCTTCGTCGCGGCGATCGAGCGCGCCCTGCTGGCCGGAAGCGTCGACGTCGCGGTTCACAGTGCCAAGGACATTCCGACCGATCAGGACCCGCGGCTCCGCGTGGCCTCCTATCTGCCCCGGGACGACCCGCGCGACGCGCTTGTCGTTCGGGGCGACGACAGGGAGCGACGACTCGCCGATCTGCCGTCAGGTTGTCGCGTCGGCACTGACAGCCCGCGGCGGACGGGCTTCCTGCTCGCGCGACGGCCGGACCTCGACGTCCACCCACTCCACGGCAATGTCGACACGCGGCTCCGGCGGCTCGATGCCGGTGAGACCGACGCCCTGGTGCTCGCCTGCGCCGGACTCGACCGAATGGGGCTTGGCGACCGAATTGCGGAGCGACTCGAGCCCGAGATCGTGCCGCCGGCACCAGGCCAGGGTGCGATCGCTGTCCAGGTCCGATCGGACGACGATCGGATGGCTGCGGTGGCCGCGGCCGTCGACGATCGGCCCACCCGCATGGCGGTCGAAGCCGAGCGTGCATTCCTCAGGGAGTCTGGAGGTGGCTGCCGCGCTCCGATCGGCGCACTGGCCACCGTCATTGGCGATGAGCTCGACCTGCTCGGGGGCTATACCGACCCGGACGGCACCGGGAGCGCAATTGCCCACCGCCAGGGTCCAGCCGAGTCGGGGGAGGACCTCGGCCGTGCGCTCGCCGTCGAACTTCTCGGCCAGACTGGCGCCCGAGCGACGGCAGGTGCGGGTGCGGGTGCGGCCGGAGTGGAACCTCGCCGCTCCATCGTTCGCCGCGTTCTGATCACGCGAGCTGTCGACCAGGCAAGCGCGCTCATGTCAGCGCTTCGGGACGTGGGCCTCGAGCCCGTCCCGATTCCGGCAATCGAGATCGTGCGTGACCCTCCACGCGCCGGGGACCTTGACGCTGCCGCGGGCCGCCTCCACAGCTACCGATGGGTGGTTGTCACGAGCGCGAATGGGGCACGGGCCATCCTGGAAGCCGCCGAGCGCACGATGAGCGAGCTCCGCGGACCGTCCTGGGCGGCTATCGGACCCGCGACACGACGGGTCCTCGAACAGAAGGCCATCCGGGTCGCATTCCAACCAAGTCACAGCACGGGGATCGCGATGGCGGTGGGCCTCCCGGTTGTCGCCGGCGACAGGATCCTCGTCGTCCGGGGCGACCTCGCCGACGAGGAGCTCGCGGACGCCTTGCGGGCGCGGGGGGCCGAGGTCGACGACCTGATCGCATACCAGACGCGCGAGGCGCCGGAGGCCTCCCGTGGACTCCTGCGTAAGGCAACGGCTGATGGGCCCATCGCCGCGGTCGTGTTCACGAGTGGCTCGACGGTCCGAGGCCTGTTGTCGCTTGGCAAGGCCGAATCGATCGACCCTCGGTCGTTTCCCGCCGTGTGCATCGGCCCCGAGACGGCCGCGGAGGCTCGCATGGCCGGGTTCCGGATCCTTGCCGTCTCTCCCAGGCCCGACCCGGCCGCACTCGCTGCCGCAACCAACGCTGCGCTAGCGGGTGATCCACAGGCAACACCATGACAGCCCATCTCGACGCCCCGCCATCGTCAGCTGCGGCCACCAACGCCGCGTCGCTGCGCACCCGATCGCGCCGGCTACGACGCACACCGGCCCTTCGGGCACTCGTTCGGGAAACACGGCTGCATCCGTCGATGCTGGTCGCTCCGCTCTTCGTCCGGCCCGGCTCCGGCGTGCGCGAGCCGATCGCGTCGATGCCCGGGGTCGAGAGGCGATCGGCGGACCTGGCTGCCGAGGAGGCCGTTCGCCTGGCCGAGCTCGGGGTCGGCGGGGTCATT
>DASXSA010000012.1:0-11894 GCA_036506235.1 Candidatus Limnocylindrales bacterium
CGAAGTCGCGCGCCACACCAAGGCGGAGCTGATCGGCGTGCACGTGGTCGAGATCAACTGGACCCTGCCGCTCGATGCCGACGTCGCCGGGCGGTCGGAAGACACTCAGCGCGTCCTGGATCTGGCCGAAGCGGCTGCCGAGGAAGCCCACTACAAAATCGAGCCCGTGCTCCTGCAGGCGCGGGACGTTGCGGCGGCGCTCGTGGACGAGGCGAGCGAGCGCGGGGCGGACCTGCTGGTCGTCGGCCTGCCGTATCGGACTCGCTTCGGCGGCGATTTCGCGATCGGAAGGACCGTTCCCTACGTATTGAAGAACGCACCATGCGCCGTCTGGGTGGTGCGTGAGCCCATGGGGGAGGGAGTGTGATGAACGTCGTGATCGTCAAAATCGTCGAATGAACGTGGTGATCGTCCAATGATGGTGATCGTCCAATGAACGTCGTGATCGTCGGCTGTGGGAGGGTCGGTTCGGTCGTCGCGGAGGCCTTCGATTCGGCCGGCCACAAGGTCATCGTCATCGACCGCTCGACCGCGGCATTCGACCGACTACCCGGGGAATTCAAGGGCGACGCGGTACGCGGCGACGGGACCGACGAAGACGTGCTGCGAAAGGCCGGGGCGGAGGGCGCCGACGTGTTCCTGGCCCTCACCGAGGGTGACAACCGGAACGTGATGTCGGCCCAGCTCGCAATCGAGGCGCTCCACGCAAACCGTGTGGTGGCAAAGATCAACGACCCGCTCCGAGCGGCAGCCTACGCCGAGCTGGGCTTGGCGACGATCTGCCGGACCGATCTCATGTCGAACGCCATCCTGGGCTACATCGGGCTGCCGACCACCGGCTCACGGGGTGTCGTGGCGCCAATCGGCGTCCACGCCGGCGGGGAGCATCACCATGAGCGCGATGGGCTCCGGTCCGGGGTCCGGAGCGCTCCCGTCGGGCTCGGACGCGAGCCGATCAGTGCACCGTCGCCCGAGCCTGACTCGGGCAGGGAGGCGTAGTCGATGTTCGTTCTGGTCGTTGGCGGTGGCAAGGTCGGCTATTACCTGACCAAGGAGCTGATCCAGTCCGGCCACGAAGTCGTCCTGATGGAGAAGGACCGTGCCCGGGCCGACCAGGTCGCCGACGAGATCGGGTCGATCGTGATCCCCCACGATGGCTGCGAGGGCAAGTACCTCGGCGAGGCGGGCGCGAACCGGGCTGACATCGTGGCGGCAGTGACCGGCGACGACGAGGACAACCTTGTCATCTGCCAGATGGCGAAGCACCACTTCGACGTGCCGCGCACGATCGCCCGCGTCAACAACCCGAAAAACGAGGAGCTGTTCAAGCACCTCGGTGTCGACGAGCTGATCAGCCCGACGCGGATGATCCTCGGCTCGATCGAGCAGGACATCCCCGTGCACGAGCTCCTGCACCTGGCGGGTCTCGGCGAGAGCGAGCTCGAGCTCATCGAGGCGCACCTCGACGCCGGGTCGCCGGCCATCGGCCGTTCAACCGGCGACCTGCAGATGCCTGAGGGCTGCGCGCTCTTCGCCGTGATCCGGGACGGCGTCGCGATGCCGCTCCGGTCCGACATGAGGCTGCGGGAGGACGACAAGGTGATCGCGATCGGGAGGGAGGATTGCGAGACCCTGCTGAAGGAGCAGCTGATCGGGGCGAGCGCGACCGAGGGCTGACGGACTGCGGCCTGCAGCTGAGGCGGGCTCACGAGAGTACGCCGGCGGTCGCGGCCACGGCTCGGGGGCTGAGCCGCGCGCCAGGGCCTGAGGCTGACCCGCAGGCGCCGCAACCGAGCGTTGGCGCGGTGTGGGGGCGGATCCCGGCCGCATACCCGCCAGCCGGGTCTCAGGCGCGGTGTCGGGGCGGATCCCTGCCGCATACCCGCCAGCCGGGTCTCAGGCGCGGTGGCGGAGGCTGGCACGGGCGAGCGCGGGTCAGACCGGGCCGATCTCATCCCGCGCCACGTTCAGGCCGGCGGATTTCGCCGGCAGGTTTTGGCTCGAACCACGGGGCGCGGGCGGATCGAAGCTGCCGAAGACCCGATGGAGGGGTATTTGGCTGTCATGGAGCGGGCCCCGAACTCGACCACGGATCGCTCGTCGCTGGCGCCCACGACAAGGAACACCACCCACCCTCCTCCAAGTCTCTTGACAATGGCATTGTCAGGGTTCTACTATCTGCCTGTGATCAGGCCGGACGACGAGAAACGTCCGGCGAAGAGTGGTGACAGGAGGTGCGTCAATGACGATCGTGCGCCGACCGTCGCCGTTCGGCGAGCTCGTCTCGCTTCGCCAGGCGATGGATAGGCTCTTCGAAGACAGCTTTGTGCGGCCCCGCCAGTGGGCAAGTAGCGTCCTGACGGAAGGAATCCTCCCGCTGGACGTTCGCACGGACGAGAACGACGTGGTGATCGAGGCCGCCCTGCCGGGTGTTCGTCCCGAGGAGGTCGAGATCACGGTAGAGAACGGCGTCCTGACGATCAGTGGCCAGATGGAGACCGAAACCGAGGCGCGTGAGGGCTCCTACCTGCTCCAGGAGATCCGCCGCGGCAGCTTCAGTCGGACGGTGAGCTTGCCCGATGGCCTTGAGTCAGATAAGGCCCAGGCCCATTTCGAGAATGGCATGCTCGAGCTGAGGATCCCGAAGGCGGAGCAGGTGAAGCCGCGCCAGATCCGCATTACCCCGACGGCCAACGGCCAGGGTTCCACGGCCAGCTCGACGGAGTCGGACGCCACGACAGGCCCGACCACGACCGGCCCGACTTCTCCAGGAAACACCGAATAGCGAGGCTGAGCGGATGCAGCGTCGGCTGGAGCGAGACCCGTCGCGGCCCGTCTACGTCATCAGCGTGGCGGCCGAGATCGTCAGCGTGCATCCGCGCACGCTGCGGATCTACGAGGACGAGGGACTGCTCTGTCCCGCGCGGACACCAACGAACATTCGTCTTTACAGCGAGAACGACGTCAGGCGAGTCCTGTGGATCCGCCACCTGACCCGGGATCGGGGCATCAACCTCGCCGGGGTCAGGATTCTCTTCGAGCTGGAGGAACGGCTGGGCAAGCGCATCCTCGAAGCCCTCTTCGACGAAGGGATCCGCGAGAGCGAGGCCCGCGCCGAGGAGGCCGTCCGGAGCGCGTACCGAGCCGGGCCTACCGGCGATGACCATGGCAAAGACCCGGCGACAGACCTGGCAAGCACGGCGACAACCGGGGCAAGCACCCCGGCGACAACCCTGGCAAGCACCCCGGCGACAACCGGGCGCCGACCTCGGCAATGACCATCGGCTTACGCCCGGCGAACCGCCGGGCAGGACTCATCAAACCAGTCATCTGATACCAGAGGGGAGCGCAGCCGCCGGCGGTGGCTGAGTCCGAACCCGAGACACGACCTGGTGGTCGCGACGCGACCACCTCGACAGGAGCGCAACATGGCAACCCGATCGTCCGATCCGGAAGAGACAAAGGCCGCGAACCCAACCGGCGTTCGCGAGCTGCCGCTCGTCGCTCTCCGGGAGACGGTCATCTTCCCCGAGATGATCGTCCCGCTCCAGGTGGGCCGCGACAAGAGCGTGAACGCGCTCAACGCGGCCGTGGCCGCGAGCGGACCCATCGCCCTCGTGACTCAGCGCAGCGCCGAGCAGGAGGACATCAACGACCCGTCCGAGCTGTACCCGGTCGGAACACTGGCGAAGATCGCGCAGGTCGTCCAGCTGCAGGACGGCACCGTTCGGGCGATCGTGCAGGGCCAGGGCCGACTGCGCGTGCACGGCTTCGTCAACACCAGCCCGTACATCCTGGCCCGCATCGAGTCGGTCGGCGACGAAAACCCGCCCGGCGTCGAGGTCGAGGCGTTGATGCGCACGGTCCAGACGCAGATCGAGCAATACGTCGCCAACGGGGCGCCGGTTCCGCCCGAGGCGGCCGTCGCGGCCCGGAACATCACGGAGCCCGGACTGCTCGCCGACATGGTCGCGTACAGCCCCGACATGAGCACCGAGCAGCGCCAGGAGCTGCTCGAGACGATCGACGTCGTCGAGCGCCTCAAGCTCGTCAGCAATTTCCTCGCGCGGCAGGTCGAGATCCTCGAGCTGAAGGGCAAGATTCAGTCCGAGGTCAAGTCCGAAATGGACAAGACCCAGCGCGAGTACATCCTCCGGGAGCAGCTCAAGGCCATCCAGCGCGAGTTGGGCGAGGAGGATCCCCAGCAGGCTGAGATCAACGAGCTCCGCGAGAAGGTCGAAGCCGCCGGCATGCCGGAGGAGATCAAGGCCCGGGCGATCAAGGAGATCGACCGGATGAGCCGGATCCCCTCGGCGAGCCCGGAGGTCGGCGTCATCCGGACCTACGTCGACTGGCTGGTTGGGCTGCCGTGGAACGTCAGCACCGACGACCAGCTCGACATCAAGGCCGCTGCAAGGATCCTGGACGAGGACCACTACGGCCTCGAGAAGATCAAGGAGCGCATCCTCGAGTACCTCGCGGTGCGCACCCTGGCCGACACGATTCGCAGCCCGATCCTGGCCTTCGTCGGTCCGCCCGGCGTTGGCAAGACCAGCCTGGGCAAGAGCATCGCGCGCGCCATGGGCCGCAAATTCGTCCGCATGAGCCTGGGCGGCATCCACGACGAGGCCGAGATCCGCGGTCACCGGCGCACGTACATCGGCGCGTTGCCCGGGCGGATCATCCAGAACATCAAGACGGCCGGGACGAACAACCCCGTGTTCATGCTCGACGAGGTCGACAAGATCGGCATGGACTTCCGCGGGGATCCCAGCTCGGCCCTGCTCGAGGTGCTCGATCCGGAGCAGAACAACACGTTCCAGGACAACTACCTGGAGGTGCCGTTCGATCTCTCCAAGACGCTCTTCATCGCCACCGGCAACCTGCTCGACCCGATCCCGCCGCCACTGCGCGACCGGATGGAGATCGTGCAGCTGCCGGGCTACACCGAGCACGAAAAAATCGAGATCGGGAAGCGCTTCCTGATCCCGAAGCAGATGGCCAACCACGGCCTGAACGAAAAGCGCATCCAGATCACGGACGAGGCGATGGTCGAGCTCGTGCGCTCGTACACCAAGGAAGCCGGCGTCCGGAATATCGAGCGCGAGATCGCCAACATCATGCGCAAGGTCGCCCGGTCGGTGGCTGAGGGCCGCAAGCGCAAGACCATCGTCGATGTCAAGAAGCTCGAGGAATACCTCGGCCCGCCACGCTTCGAGTACGGCGAGCTCGAGCCCGAGGATCAGACCGGTGCGGCTACCGGGCTGGTCGTGACCGAGGTCGGCGGCGACGTCGTCGCCGTTGAGGTCACCCGCATGGAGGGCAAGGAGGACTTCATCCTCACCGGCCAGCTCGGCGAGGTGATGCGCGAGTCGGCTCGCGCCGGGCTGTCGTACATCCGGGCGCGTGCCGCGGACCTCGGCATCCCGCGAGAGACGTTCGAGAAGAACACCCTCCACATCCACGTCCCGGCCGGCGCCATCCCGAAGGACGGCCCGTCCGCGGGCATCACGATGGCCACCGCGATGGTGAGTGCCCTGACCGGCATCCCCGTCAACAAGGACGTCGCGATGACCGGCGAGATCACGCTGCGGGGGCGGGTCCTTCCGATCGGCGGTCTCAAGAGCAAGATCCTGGCCGCCCACCTCTCGGGGGCGAAGATCGTGATCATCCCGCGCAAGAACGAGAAGGACCTTCGGGACATCCCCGAGGAGATCCGCAAGCAGATGAAGCTGATCCTCGTCGACACGATGGACCAGGTCCTCGAGGCGGCCCTGCGGCGCAAGCCGCAGCCCCTCAAGGGCGAGCCGCCGAAGATCGTCGAGGGCGACACGCCGCTGCGGCCGCAGCCCGAGAGCCCCGTTCGCCGATCGGGCTTCCCGCCCCCCGCGGACCAGCCCCCGGTCGCCGTCAAACCCTCAGACCGATGGCTCGCGGGGGCGTCGCCTCGGTCTTCGGGGAGCGAATAACGGCAGCCTGCTGAGGCTGCCAGCCCAAGGGGCCGCCCACCAGTGGAGTACAAGGACTACTACAAGATCCTGGGGGTGCCCCGGACAGCGAGCCAGGCCGAGATCAAGAAGGCCTTTCGCAAGCTTGCCCGGGAGCACCACCCAGACCACAAGCCCGGCGACAAGTCGGCGGAGCGGCGCTTCAAGGACGTCAACGAGGCGCATGCCGTCCTGTCCGACACCAAGAAGCGCAAGCAGTACGACACGCTGGGCGCCAACTGGGAGACGATCTCCCGGGCCGGCGGCCAGTCGGGCGCCGATCCGTTCGGGCCAGGCGGGCCGTTCAGCGGCTATCGCGCGAGCCCGGGTGGCGGCAACGTCCGCTATGAGTTCCGAACGTCCGGCGATCCGGGCGCCGCTGGCGGCTTCAGCGACTTCTTCGAGATGTTCTTCGGGGGTGGGTCACCAGCCGCCGGTCGGGCGGGAGCCGGGACCAGACCGCGGGATGGGGGCCTGTCCTTCGAGGAGATCCTCGAGCAGATGGGTATCGACCAGTCCGGAGGAGCGCAGGGTCAGCGTTCGCAGGCTCGCAGCGGGGCGGCGCCTCAGCCGGGGCCAGCCTTCGAAGCACATGCCGAGCTGAGCCTCGAGGAGGCGTTTCACGGCACGAGTCGGATCGTGGAGGTGGGGGGCAAGCGCCTGGAGGTCACGATCCCCAGGGGAGTCTCGGACGGCAGCCGCATCAGGCTGTCGGGCAAGGGGCCGGACGGCCGCGACATCTTCGTGGTGACCCATGTCCGGCCGCATCCCGTCTTCTCGCGACGGGCGGAGCGCGCCGACCTCGAACGCGAACTTCCGATCACGCTCCAGGAAGCTCTCCTGGGCGCGGAGGTACCGGTCGCAACCCTGCGCGGGCGTGTGCTGCTGAGGATCCCGGCCGGGACGCAGACCGGCCGCGTATTCCGCCTGAAGGGCCAGGGTATGCCACGACTGGGCAGCGAAACCGCCGGGGACCTGTACGTGCGGGTCCGGGTCGTGCTGCCCTCCGGGCTCAGCCCCGAGGCGACTGACGCCGCCCGACGCTTCCTCGAGCTGGCAGAACAGCCCGATCCGCGGGCCCCGGCCGGGACCAAGGCCAACTAGAAGCAGGCACGAAACACAGGATTCGAACCAGAAACGAGATCACCTGAAATGAAGCTCGACCGATTCACCCAACGCGCCCAGGAGGCGATCGTTGCCGCCCAGGCGCTCGCCGAGAGGCTCCAGAGCCCGATCCTCGACGCCGAGCATCTGCTGTCGGCGCTCGTCGAGGACGACGATGGCGTGCCCGCCGAGACGCTCCGGCGACTCGGCGTCGACCTGCCCGCGTTCCGCGCCGAGCTGGCCGGCATCCTCAGCCGCCGGGCGAAGATCGAAGGCGGCTCGCTGTCGCTCGATCCCCGTGCGAAGCGCGTCATCGAGCGCGCGGAGGAGGAGGCTCGCCGGCTCAACGACGAGTACGTCTCGACTGAGCACCTGCTGCTCGGGGTGGCCGACGTCGGCGGAGAAAGCCAGGCGCTCCTGGACCGGAACGGCGCGGGCCGGGAGGCAATCCTCCAGGCCCTGGCGTCGGTTCGTGGCGGGCAGCGGGTCACGAGCCAGACACCCGAATCCACCTACCAGGCCCTCGAGCGCTACGGTCGTGACCTGACCGCCGAGGCCCGTGCCGGCAAGCTGGACCCCGTCATCGGGCGCGACGAGGAGATCCGCCGCGTCATCCAGGTCCTAAGTCGGCGAACGAAGAACAACCCGGTCCTGATCGGCGAGCCCGGCGTCGGCAAGACGGCGATCGCGGAGGGGTTGGCACAGCGCATCGTCCGCGGGGACGTCCCCGAGGGGCTCAAGGACAAGCGCGTCGTCGCACTCGACCTGGGCTCGATCATCGCCGGCGCCAAGTACCGCGGAGAGTTCGAGGAGCGCCTCAAGGCCGTCCTCAAGGAGATCAAGGACTCCGAGGGCCAGATCGTCCTGTTCATCGACGAGCTGCACACCGTCGTCGGCGCTGGAGCCGCCGAGGGCGCAATGGACGCGTCCAACCTGCTGAAGCCGATGCTCGCCCGCGGTGAGCTGCACACCATCGGCGCAACCACGCTGGACGAATATCGCAAGCACATCGAGAAGGACGCGGCCCTCGAGCGGCGCTTCCAGCCGGTCCTCGTCGACCAGCCAACGGTCGAGGAGACGATCTCGATCCTGCGTGGCCTCCGCGAGCGTTACGAAGTCCACCACGGCGTGCGAATCACCGATTCCGCGCTCATTGCCGCCGCAACGCTCTCCAACCGCTACATCAGTGAGCGATTCCTGCCCGACAAGGCGATCGACCTCGTCGACGAGGCCGCATCCCGCCTGCGCATGGAAATCGACTCGATGCCGATCGAGCTGGACGAGCTCGAGCGCCGGCGGATCCAGCTGGAGATCGAGCGCGAGGCGCTGCGCAAGGAGACGGATGATGCCTCGAAGGCGCGCCTCTCGGCGCTCGAAAGCGACCTCGCGGAGCTCGGTGAGGAGCTGGGCGCGATGAAGCAGCGCTGGCAGACCGAAAAGGACGCCATCGGCGCGATCCGCGCCACCAAGTCGGAGCTCGAAGCGGTCCAGGTACGGATCGAGCAGGCGGAGCGTGAAGCCGACTACGAGACCGCCGCGCAACTGAAGTACGGTCGACTGCCGGAGCTGCAGCTGCAGCTCAAGGAGAAAGAGGCCGCCCTTGCCACACTCCAGGGACCGGGCAGTCTGCTCAAGGAGGAGGTCACGGCCGACGACATCGCGACGATTGTCTCGGCATGGACCGGCGTCCCGGTCACCCGCCTGATGGAGGGCGAAACGGAGAAGCTGATCCACATGGAAGAGCGCCTCCACAAGCGGGTGGTCGGCCAGGACGAGGCCATCCAGGCGGTCTCCGACGCGGTCCGCCGCGCGCGCGCCGGCCTGAAGGACCCGCGCCGTCCGATCGGTTCGTTCCTGTTCCTCGGACCAACGGGGGTCGGGAAGACGGAGCTGGCCCGGGCGCTCGCCGAGTTCCTCTTCGACGACGACCAGGCAATGGTGCGCATCGACATGAGCGAGTACATGGAGAAGTTCTCGGTCTCGCGCCTGGTCGGCGCGCCACCGGGCTATGTCGGCTACGAGGAAGGGGGCCAGCTGACCGAGTCGGTGCGTCGGCGGCCGTACCAGGTCGTGCTGCTGGACGAGATCGAGAAGGCACACCCGGACGTGTTCAACGTCCTGCTCCAGGTCCTCGACGACGGACGGTTGACCGACGGGCAGGGACGCACCGTCGACTTCAAGAACACGGTGCTGATCATGACGAGCAACGTCGGCTCGCAGTACACAGCGGGGTTCGCGGCCGACGGCTCGATGGCGGAATCGGACTACGAGGGGATGAAGGCACAGGTCATGGATGCGCTACGGCTTCAGTTCCGGCCGGAGTTCCTGAACCGAGTGGACGAGGTGATCGTGTTCCACGGCCTCACCGACGCCGATCTCGCGGCGATCGTCGACCTGCTGTTGGCCGACCTCCAGCTGAGGATCGCGAGCCAGGAGCTGACGCTCGAGCTCACGCCAGCCGCTCGCGCCCTGATCGCGCGGGAGGGTCACGACCCGACGTTCGGCGCGCGACCGCTCAAGCGGACGATCCAGCGGCTAGTCGAGAACCCCTTCGCGCGAGCCCTCCTGCAGGGCCAGTTCCGGCCCCGCGACACCGTCGCAGCGGATGCAGACCCGGTCGGCGGGACCCTGGTCTTCTCGACCGAACGGTCCTCCGTCGCGGTCGAGGCAGGCGACCGGCGCGACGCACGCAGCACGCCCCGACAACCAGTCGGCGTGGGCAGCCGATCGCCGGAGAAGTCGCCGCTCGACCTGCCGGACATCGAGGAACGGCCTCGGCGGCGCAACGGCAGCGAGCGGGTCAACTGAGCGCCGGTTCCCAGCGCGCGGGCACGCGGGCGTGAGATTCGGCGACGCGGTCGCGCGCCTCGAGCGCATTCCGGAGCGTCTCCCGCCCGCCCCGCGGGAGTTGATGCCCGTTCTGGCCGACGGCCGCCCGCGACCCGCGAGCTCGTTTCCGGACGTGCCGGCTCGAGCGGCGGCCGTGCTCGTGCTCATCGTCCCGGGCCCGGAGGGTGAGGCTCGCGTCGTCCTGACCGAACGGGTCGTCGGCGGCCGCCACCACGGAGGCGAGGTGAGCTTCCCCGGTGGTGCAGCGGAACCGGGTGATGCGGACGCCGCGGCCACCGCCTTGCGGGAGGCGGCCGAAGAGATCGGCCTGGAACCCAGGGCGGCCGGCGTGCGGGTCATCGGCCGGCTGGACCAGGTGTGGATCCCCGTCAGCGGCTTTCGAATCACGCCGGTCCTGGCCGTCGCCGACCGCCATCCGGCTCTCTACCCGGCCGAGGCAGAGGTTGCGCGGATCATCGAGGCGCCGCTGAGCGCGTTCCTCCCCGGCGCGGAGATCAGGATCGTGGAACGAACGATGCGCGAGTGGCCGATCCGCTACGGCGCCTATCCGGTGGAGGATCTGCTCATCTGGGGAGCCACGGCACGGATCCTCGGCCAGCTCGGCGCGGCCCTTGCGGCAAACCAGGCCGCGGCTGGAAGCCCTTCTTCGGCGGCCCGTCCGGATCCGGGTCAGTCGTCCAGATCGCCCGTCAGATAGCGCTGGATCGTTGGGCCGACGGCCCGGACGATCCGTTCCCGCTCCGCGGAGGCCAGCGGCTCGATGCGGACGATCAACCTGGCGAAGGCGAGCCCGATCATCTGCGAGCCGGCCAGGGTCGCCCGCAGCTCCGCGTCCGGCCGGCCGAGGGCCGCGGCAAGAGGCGTCAGGACCTGGCGAATGACGATCTCCCGCAGCTGCGCGGCCGCGGCGGGGTCTGCGGCGGCCGATCGCACGATCCCGGCGATGACAGGAGCGAAATCCGGGCGATCCCAGATGTCGAGCGCGAAGCCGACCAGCCGCTCGCCGAGCCCCTCGATCCCGGGTTCGAGCAGGCGGTGCGGTGCGCGGGGGTCGAAGGGCAGCTCGGTCGCGGCCAGGTAGAGCGCGTGCTTCGTTCCGAAGTAATGGTGGATCAACGCCGGGTCCACGCGGGCTTCCGCGGCGATGGAGCGGACGCTGGCGCCTTCGAAGCCGCGCTCCCCGAACAGCCGCCTGGCGCTGGCGAGGATGCGAGATCGGGTTTGACTCCCTCCAGGTGGCCGGCCTCTCCGAGCGGTCACGCCACCTCGCGCCGGATCGTCGCCGCCCCGAGGACGATCAGCACGACCGCGACGAGCAGGAGGACGAGCAGGTCGACCTGCAGGGTCTGCGAGGCGAGCCCCTCACCGCGGATGAGCACGTTGCGCAGTCCGTCGATCGCGTAGGTCAGCGGCAGGACGCGCGCAATCGGCTGCAGCGGGTCCGGCAGCGAGCTGATCGACCAGAACACACCGCCGAGCAGCGCCTGCGGCACGATCACGATCGGAATGAACTGGATGACCTGCAGCTCGGTGCGCGCGAAGGTCGAAAGCAGGATGCCCAGGTTGACCGCGCCGATCGCGAGCAGGAACACGATCAGGAAGGCGAGCGCCGGGCTGCCCGCGTTCGCGATCCCCAGGCCGATGCTGAACTCGGGAAGCGGCCCGATGGCCGGCAGGCGCAGGCTCCCGAACGCCACCAACAGGATGACCACCACCTGGAGCGTCGCGAACAGCCCGAACCCCAGGCTGTAGCCGGCCACGATCTCCGAGCGCCGCACTGGCGTCGCCAGTAGCCGCTCGAGGGTGCCGCCCACGCGTTCGCGCAGGAAGCTCACGCCGGTCAGCACGAACACGAAGAAGAAGCCGAAGAAGCCGATCAGCGCGGGCGCGAACGAATCGAGGACGTCCGGGTCCGGGGTGCCATACAGGACGCGGTGGACGACGGCCGGGGCG
>DASXSA010000013.1:0-2784 GCA_036506235.1 Candidatus Limnocylindrales bacterium
GAGTCCTAATTGATTGAAGGGATCCAGCAGCGATTCGTCGGCAATGGGAAGCGAAGCAAGGCCGGCAACGACGATGAGCTGAAACGGCGTGTGGAACGGCTCGGTGTCGGGGCCTTCCTCTGTCACTTCGTGGCCGAGTCCATCGAGGAGCTTCGCGATGCCACGGACGCAGTCCGCGACGTCAGCATCCACGGGCGCACGGGCGGCGTTCGTGAAACCGATTCGAAGTTTCCGATTGGTCGGTCTTGCCGCTGCGCTGAACGGCGCCTCGATCTCTGCCCAGTACGCGTCACCCGGCAGGTGACCGGCCATCGCGTCCAGCCCGGCCGCGGCGTCGGCCACGGTCCGAGCGATCACGCCGTCTGTCGCCAGGCCCTCCCAGGATTCCCCGAAAACGGGCCCAGCCGAGATCCGGCCCCGAGACGGCTTGAGACCGACGGTGCCGCAACAGCTCGACGGTATGCGGACAGAGCCCCCGCCGTCGGACCCGTGCGCAAATGCGCACAGGCCCGCCGCAACAGCCGCGGCGGCGCCGCCACTCGACCCGCCCGGCGTATGGTCCAGGCTCCACGGATTGTGGGTGGCGCCGAACAGCCCATGCTCGGTAGTTGGCCTGCTGCCGAACTCAGACGTGTTGGTCTTGCCGAGGATCGGACAACCCTCCTCCTTCAACCGCGTCACGGGAAAGGCGTCGCCTGGCAGCGAGAAGTCCTCGAAGGCCTTTGACCCGAGGGTCATCGGATAGCCGGCCACGGAGATCAGGTCTTTGATCGCGACCGACACGCCTCGCAAAGGCGCGCCATTGCGGGCGGTGTCGGCGGCGCGAGCCTGTTCGAGCGCGAGCTCGGGAGTGGTCAGCACATACGCGTTGAGGACCGGGTTGATCGCGTCGATGCGTTCGAGGTAAGCCTCGGTCAGCTCCACCGACGAGACTTCGCGGCTTCGAAGCGCCCTAGCCTGGTCGAGTGCCGGCGCGAATAGATCCACGTTCGTAATAGTGAGTCAGATCCGGTCCGGGGTCCGGCAAGTGGCCGGCAGGCTTCGGCAACCAGAACGAAAAGCGGGTCTGGCCTGGCCGTGACTCGGCGGTGACCGCGCCGCCGGACGCGAGGACGCGCTGCTTGACTATGGCAAGGCCGATTCCTGCGCCGCCCGTGGATCGGTCGCGCGACTTGTCGACGCGGTAGAAGCGCTCGAAGACGCGCTCCAGGTCGTCCGCCGGTATGCCCGGCCCGCTGTTCACGATCTCCACGATCACCCGCTTGTTCAGCGCCTCCAGGCCGACCTGTACCTCGCCGCCGCGGTCTGCGTACTCGGCGGCGTTGTGGAACAAGTTGGAAAGGATCTCGGCCAGGTGGTCCGGATCGACGAAGGCGACCGCCTGGTCGGGCATGCGCACCGAGGTTCGAATCGATCGGCGCTCGAGCAGCGGCCGCACTGCCTCGATGGCCGTATGCGCGGCCGCCACGACATCGGTGTTCCGCGGCGCCGGCTCACGGCTTTCCCCGCGGGCGATCGCTTCCAGCGAGGCTGAGAGCCGAACGAGGCGCTCAACCTCTTCATGCAGTGATGTGAACACCTCACGGTCTGCGCCGATGACGCCGTCGCGCAGGCCCTCCAGGTATCCCTGAAGATTGGTGAGGGGAGTTCGGAGCTCGTGGGCAGCGTTCTCGACGAACTCCTGGCGGACGCGCTCCTGCTGCTGAAGATCGGCGGCGAGCTGGTTGAAGGACCTGGCCAGCGACTGGACCTCGCGAGGGCCGGTCTCGGTCAGGCGCAGGTCGTACTCTCCGGCGGCGAGTCTGGCGGCCGCATCGGAAACGCGCATCAACGGTCGCGCCATCCATCGAGCCAGTGAAGCTGCGAGGAACAGAGTCATTGAGACGGCGGCCGCCACCGCCCCCAGCAGCACCCAGGTGACGCTGGCCTGAAACATGTCGCGGGCGGCGGCCACGCTTGCGCCGTGTTGAACCATCAACTGCTCGAACTCGCCGCCCCCCACCCTCTGAACTCCGATGGCGACGATGGCGAGCGCGAGGGCGGATACTCCGATGGAGGCTGCCGCGATGTGGACCCCGATTCCAAAGCGCCTCACATCGAGCCAACGGCGCGATAGCCGCCGCCTCGAACAGTCGCGACATACCGAGGACGCCCGGGATTGTCTCCGAGCTTGGCGCGCAGCCGTCCGATGTGGACGTCGATCGTGCGATCGAGCGCGCCGGCCGCCGCGTCTCGGTACAGGGCATCCTGCAGCTGCTGCCGGCTGAGCACACGCCCGCGGGCCGCGACCAGCGCCGAAAGCAGCCGGAACTCCGCCGAGGTCAGGTTCAACTCATGGCCGTCTTGCAGTACCTGCTGACGGCCCAGATCGATGGCGAGGTCGTTGTGTTGAAGCACCCCTTCGGCGTCCTGGCGCCCGTCAGAGTTCGTCCGCCTGAGGATGGCCTTGATGCGTGCCACCAGCTCCGCGGGCGAAAACGGCTTCGGAAGGTAATCATCGGCACCTTCGCTTATGCCGTAGACGCGGTCCGGTGTCGATCCCCGGGCCGAGAGGATCAAAACTGGGACGTCGGACTCCTGCCGGAGCTGTCTAAGGACCGACATGCCGTCCAGGCCGGGGAGCATCAGGTCGAGTACGACCAGCTGCGGTTGTGACCGTCGAATTTCCTCGAGGGCGAACGTACCGTCGGAAGCGGTCACGACCGCCAGCCCCTCTCGCTGCAGGTAAGCACGAACGAGGGCCTGGATCTTCGGGTCGTCGTCGACCACGAGCACCGGGGCTTC
>DASXSA010000014.1:0-13536 GCA_036506235.1 Candidatus Limnocylindrales bacterium
CGCACGGCGGGATCTCCGAGCGGTGCGAGGCCCGCGGTCGTGCTGCGGGCCGTGAAGGACTTCTGGTCGCTGCGCCTGCGCCTCTGGGCGGCGCGGGCGAGCGCGTTGCGGCGCGGGCTGCCGATCCTTTCGGAGGACGCCGGCTAGGGCTGTCCTGGACGTCGGCGGGTCGTTCCCGCCGGGCTTACTCGGGCGTCGGCCCCTCGCGCTTCTCGCCCTCCTGGTCGACGCCCAGCGAGTTCACGAACTCGCGAAAGACATCCAGCCGTGGGTCGTTGAGCCGGCTCTTGCCGGAGCGCCCCTCGCGCTCCTCGGGCGGCGGTCCCGAGCGGGTCCCGGCCTCCCCCTCCTCGAGGGCGGTCCCTTCGTCTTCCTCCTCGCCGCTTTCGGGCGACACGCCGGCGCGATCCAGGACCTCCTCGGCCGCGAAGATCTCCGCGCCGGTCCGGACCGCCAAGGCAACCGCGTCGGACGGTCGCGAGTCGATCTCGACGGGCCGTCCGCCGGCATCCAGCAGGAGCCGGGCGCGGAAGGTTTCGTCGGCGAGGTCGGCGATGACGACGCGACGCACGGTTACGCCGAGCTCCTCGAGCGTCGCCGCGAAGAGGTCGTGCGTCAGGGGACGCTCGGGCGCCAGGCCCTGCAGCTTCATGGCGATCGCGTTCGCCTCCCAGGGCCCGATCCAGATCGGCAGATAGCGCTCGCGGTCGCTCTCCTTGAGGATCACGACGTGCTGGCTGTTGAGCATGTGCACCCGCACGCTCTCGACGACCATCTCGACGAGCCGATCGGACATGAGGGAATTATCCCACGCCGAACTGGGGGCGCCGCCGGAACCGGAAGACGCCCCGGATCAGCAGCCCGACCGCCAGCCCGAGCACGAAGCCGCCGATATGGGCGAAGAACGCGACTCCGCTCGCATCGGACGCTGCCGCGCCCAGGCTCGTAAAGCCATCGATGATCTGGAGGACGAACCAGAAGCCGAGCACGATCAGCGCCGGCACGGGGATGAGCTGGTAGAAGAAGCCGAGGAAGACGAGCGACAGGATGCGCGCGCCTGGATACAGCACGACGTAAGCGCCGAGGGTCGCGGCAATGGCGCCCGAGGCCCCGATCAGAGGCTGCCCCGAGTTGGGCTCGATCGCCACCTGGGTAAGGGCTGCGGCGTAACCTCCGGCCAGGTAGAACACGAGAAAGGCGGGCCGCCCGAGGCGGTCCTCGATGTTGTTGCCGAAGATCCACAGGTAGAGCATGTTGCCCAGCAGGTGCAGCACGCCACCGTGCAAGAACATGCTGGTGACGACCGAGGCAACGGGCGGCGAGACCAGGTTGCGCTGCGCCAGCACCGCCGACAGATCGCGTGGCACGACGCCGTAGTTGTTGAGGAACGCTTCAAGCGCACGGTCGTCCGAGGTCGCCTGCAGGTAGAGCTCATAGGCGAAAATCGCGAAGCAGGCCAGGATCAGCGCGATCGTGACGTATGGCGTCCGCCGCGTCGGGTTGGCATCCCGCAAGGGGATCACGGTCTGGGAGTCGCCTTGGGCTTCCTGCTCGGGCTGGCGGACGGGCTCGCGCGAGTCGACGGTGATGGGCTCGCGGACGGGCCTTCGGGCACTGCCTGGAGGACCGATACGCCGACGCGATTGGCGTCGATCCAGACGATCGAGGGTGGCGCTCCGCCCGTCCCTGCAACGTAGTAGATGCCGCGCAGGTCCTTCCAGCCCGGATCGCCGTTCGCCAGACGGTATTGCTCCACGAAGTCGCTGGTCGGGCCGGGCTCCTCCATGGCGACGATACGGGCGGAGTTGACGTCGTACAGGTAGAGCGTGCCCGAGGCAGGGTCGCCGGTACCTGTCAGGAGGGTGTACCGGGGCGCGGGGCGCACGGCGTCGTCGCCGGGCCCGTCGATCTTGCGCGATCCGGGCGCAGCCATCCGCCAGTCCGAAGTCGGCACGACGCGCCGGACGGCGCCGCCCTGCGCCAGGAAGATGTTGGAGTCGATGTACATGGCCGTGACGTCATCGACCTTCTGGTTGGTCGGCAACCGCCGTGTGGGACTCGCGGGATAGCCGCTGCCGTCGATTGCGGGCGCGTACGTCAACACCTGCTCCTCGGACGGGTCGACGACGTACAGGTTGTAGAGGCCGGCCTGCGGGTCGCGGATGAACGTGCCGATCGCGCGCACGTCGGTGCCCCAGCTGGACGAGTTCCGGACCCGGACGCTGCGCAGCGTCCCGCGACCGTGCGTGTCGGCGGGCCGCCAGCGCCACAGCGTGTTCTTGCTGTCGAGGATCAGCAGATCGCGCCCCCCGGTCGCCAGCAGCCGTGGTTCCGCGGCGCCCGACTGGCCGGCCTTCAGCACGATCGTTGCCTTCTTTGCGGCAAGGTCGATCCTGAGCACCGACTTCGACGTCTTGTCGAGTACATACGGCGCGCCGTCGGGTCCGCGGACGAGCGCGCGCAGATCCACGGGGGTCTTTGCGCCCGCGAAGGTGAACAGGATCTGGCTGCCGACGGGCTTGACCTTGTAGAGGCTGTCGAGACCGGCAAGCACCTGCTGACGCAGCGGCGCGAGGACGCTCTCGCTGGCGCCCGACGCGCCGGCGGTCCTGAGCTGCTGGTATGCATCGGCCAGCAGCCGCGTCGCGGCGTCGGGGTCCGCATCGATGATGTTTACCCCAGGCCCGAAGACGCGGTTGATGTCATCCTGCGCGGCGGCAAGCGCGCGCTGGGCAGCCGTCAGCGAGTCCAGGCGGTCGATCGGCCCCGGCGGTGCCCACAGCGACACGCCCAGCCCCAGGGTGGCCGCCAGAAGCAGGAACACCAGCAGCGCGATCGCCGCTCGCCGCTGCGACTCACGACGGGCAGACAACGGCGTCACCCGATGTCGCGCAGGCGACCGCCGGGGCAGGAGGTCCTGGAGCCTGCGGATCCCGCCCTCGAACGCGTTGCCCGCCTTGCTGCGGGCGGCGCGGGCAGAGTCGCGCGCCGCGGCAACACCGTCGGTCACGCTGTCCGCCAGGGGGATCGGTGAGCGATCGGGCGCGCCCGCGAGGGGTTCGGGTGGTCGGACAGGCACCAGCGTGCGCTGCTTCGTCGTGACCGCGACCTCGGTTGCCTCGAGCGCGATGGCGCCGTCGCTTCCGGAGCCGTCCGAGGCCACGAATTGGTGGTGGAGATGGTCGATGGCCGACTGGGGGTGGAGCGTGACCATCGCGTCTTTCAGCTCGTCGGGCCCCAGGCGCCCCATCACGTTCGGCGAGACGAGGACCAGCGAGTCTCCGACCGCGAGCTCGCCGCGCCAGACGTCCGGCTCCAGGTCGCCGGTCGGGAGGCCGCGATCGCGGTGGGGGTCGGGGAGCGTCGAGAGGCGCGCGCCCCGGATCAGGTAGGCCTCCGCAGGCCCAACGGTCGCTACGTAAAGCTCGTTGGCGCGGACCACGGCCACCGCCACGCCGATGGGCCCGGATCCTTCCTGACTGCCTCCAGACGGCAGCCGATCCCCGACGTGGGCGAGCCGCTTGTTGGCGAGCCGGATGGCCTTCTCGAGGCAGACCCGGATCCCGGCCGACTCGTCGTAGTAGTACTCGCTGCGGATCGTGTCCGCCGCAAGCCGCGTCGCCTCGCGCACCCGGCCGCCTGGCACCCGGCCGGTGACCAGGAGGTAGAGGTTGCCCTTGGAACGCGCAACCGAGCCCACGTTCGGCTCGACGACGACGAGGGTGTCCGGGGAGTCATCGACGCGGTCCGCGTCCGGGACCACGCCGAGCTTCATCTGGAGCCGAACGGCCATGCGGGCCTCTCGTGATCGGGCGGGCGAAAGGATGAGGCACGACCCGGCAGGCTGCGCCGCCGCAGACCGTCGACGCTCACCCGAGGGCGGCTGGCAGGTGCGCGCGATTATACGCGGCTAAGGTGCCCGAACCCGTACCGCCAGCTCGCTCGCCGGGAGCCCGCCGGGCGCCGCGCGGAAGGCAGCGAGCAGCTCCGTGGTCCGCATGCGCAGCTCCTGGGCGACGATCGGCGAATCCGCGTCGACGAGCAGCACGCCGCGCTCGAGGCGCTGCAGGCGAGTCGCACCAGTGGCGGCCGGCACATGTTCGGCGACGATGGCAGCCCAGGTACCTGCGGCCCGGACGAGGCGAAGTTCGTCCTCCAGGCCAAGGCGCCGTGCGGTCTCGGGCAGCAGGTCGCCGATGCGCTCCATCGGTCGGCGGCGGGTGGTCACAGGCGGAGATGCCCGACCAGCGGCACGCTCTGCTGAACGAGCGTGGCCCCGGCTGACGGCTGCGCCTGCGGGGCCGGTTCGACCCGCCAGCCCACGGCGTGCGCCACGAGCTCCGGGTCGAGGTCGTCGAGCGTCGTCGTTGTCACGAACGCCTGCGGCAGCGCCGCGATCCGGCGGACGAGGTGCGCGCGGCGCTCCGGGTCCAGCTCCGAAAAGACGTCGTCGAGCAGCAGGAGTGGCGGCTTGCCGTCCAGGGACGTGAGCAGATCGAGCTCGGCAAGCTTGAACGCGAGGATTGCGGTCCGCTGCTGGCCGCGCGAGGCGAAGGTCGACAGGTCGCGTCCGCCCTGCTCGAAGACTACGTCGTCCCGGTGCGGCCCGACGAGCGTGGTGCCGTTCCAGATCTCCTTCTCGGCGGTCTCGGCTAGTCGACGGGCGAGGGCGTCCCTGGGCGTTTCGCCGGGGAATGCCGGCGCGTTCGTCTCGTAGCGAATCCCCAGCCGTGCCTCGCGCGCCTCATCGGGCGCGATCTCCGCGTGTGCTGCCCGGATCGGCTCCTGCAGCGCGTCCAGGAGGGCGAGTCGCTCGGCCACGATCGCCGGGCCGGTCTCCAGGAAGCTGCCGTCCCAGAATGCGAGCTCGGATCGCGAGGCCTGCTCTTCGCGAATCGCGCGCAGCAGGCTGTTCCGCTGGGCCAGCGTTCGGGCGTAGGTTCCGAGGTCGCGAAGGTAAGCAGGCGAGCGCTGGCTGGCGAGCGCGTCCAGCGCTGAGCGGCGCAGGGCCGGAGAGCCGGCGACGAGGAGCATCTCCTCGGGCGCGAACATGACGATCCGGAGCAGGCCGAGCAGCCCGCTTGCACGCCGGCCGACGCCGTTCACCCGGATCCGCTTGCGCCCGGCCGAGGCGGGTACCTGTTGGGCGGCGCCAGGCCGCACGATGGCGACCTCGATCGCGCTTCCGTCGTCCAGGCTCCCCTCGACCCTGACGAGATCCGTCCCCCAGCGAACGAGCTCGGGATCCGTCGTGGTGCGGTGTGAGCGCCCGAGCGCCAGGAGCACGATGGCTTCCAGAAGACTTGTCTTGCCGGCGGCGTTCGGTCCCCACACGATCTGCGGGCCGGGCCCGAAGTCGGCCTGCAGGCGGGCGTAGCCGCGCAGGTCCTGGACGGTCAGTGAACGAAGCGAGGCCATGCGGTTTGCCGGGAGTGGGCCGTCTAGGACGTCGTGCGGACGGGCATCACCACATGCACGTACTTGTCGTCGCCGACCGGTTTGAACACGCCAGGCGACAGCGGCCCGTTGAGCTCGAGCGCGAACTGCTCCGCGTCGACGTACTGCAGGACGTCGGCGAGGTAGCGGGCGTTGAAAGCGATCGTGGTCCCGTCGCCCTCAAGCGAGGCCTCCACGCCGCCCTCGTAGTCGCCGATCTCGGCGTTGGCGCTGACCGTGACCTCCCCCTCGCCGTTACCGCCAATCTGGAGCTTGACGATATTCGCCGCGTTGCTCGCGATGAAGGCCGCAGGGCGGAGCGCCTTGAGCAGCTCTTCGCGCTCGAGCACGGCCCGTGTTGTGTGGGCCTGCGGCAGGACCTGCTGGTAATTCGGGAACTGGCCATCGATCAGACGACTGACCAGGTCAACTCCCTCGAGGTGGAAGAGGACCTGGTTGCGCGCCGGCGAAAGGACGATGTCGACCGGATCGTCGGTGTCGGCGAGGACGCGCACGAGCTCGCTCAGCGATCGGGCCGGGATGACCAGGCGCGTGTCCTCCACCGCATCGAGGACCGGGATCGTCTTGACCGCGATCCGGTAGTTGTCGGCCGCGGCGAGCGTCACGTGGTCACCCTCGAAATGGACGAGAACTCCCGTCAGGATCGGCCGTGCCTCGTCGCTGGCCGCGGCAAATGCAGTCTCCGAGAGTGCCTGGCGGAGCACCTTCTGGCTGATCCGTGTCGTCGGCCGCTCGCCTGCAGTGGGGATCGCCGGAAACTCGTCCGCATCGATGCCCCGCAGGTGGGCCGTGAAGCGGCCGGAGCGGAGCAGGAGCGTGTCCGTGCCCTGGAGCTCGAGCTCCACGCGCTCACTCGCGTTGAGCGACGAGACGATGTCGGACAGGAGCTTGGCCGGCACTGTCGTCGACCCGTCCGAATCGATCTTGCCCGGCACCCACACCGTGATCCCGATCTCGAGGTTCGTGGCCGTCAGCTTCAGGCCGGCATCTTCGGTCCTGAGCAGGACGTTGGCGAGAACGGGCAGCGTGCTGCGAGTGGAGACGGCGCGGCTGACGATCGCCAGGCTGCGCGCCAGGTTCTCCTGCATGACCGAGAGTTTCACGTCAGGTTCACTCCAAGTGACGGGTGCCCTCGAGAGGCGTCAGCGCCGATCCGCTGGGGCGACACGTTGCCCGGATCCAGGCCGCCGACAGGTGGATTGTCTCTCTATCTTCTCATCCCGTCATCATCGTCATCAGGGCGTGGACTCGGTGGAGACGGGAGCGTGGCCCCGCACGGGTCGGTTGTGGAGCGCCCGTTTCGACGCGTGGACGAGCCGGCCGGAGATGTCGCTGGGCGGTGGCCGAAGTGTGGATCGTCCGAGCGTCGTCCCTCGGACCTCGACTGATTGGCATCCGATCTCCACGCCCGCATGGCGGGATATCGGCCGGAGACGGGTCGTCAGGACTGCTCTTGTCCACAGCCAGACGGGCTTCTCCACGGAATCGGGGTGCTTTTCCACGGTGACATTTCGGAGCTGTTACGAAATGTGCCCGAACCGATACAGGCGCATAACGGCTCCAGACGCCCGTTCGCCTCCGGGTGCGGGCCCCTCAGTCTGCGTAGATGAGCTCGCGAACCGCCGCGATCTCCCGCCGCAGCTCGTCGTTCTGGGACGCCTCGCGGGTGATCTTGTCGCAGGCGTGCAGCACGGTCGAGTGGTCGCGCCCGCCGAGCTCCGCCCCGATCCGCAGCAGGGAGACGTCGGTCTCCTCGCGCATCAGGAACATCGCGATCTGCCGCGGCACGACGATGGCCTTGTCGCGCTTCTGGCCCTGCAGGGCGTCCATCGGCACGCCGTAGTAGTCGGAGACGGCCTTGGCGATCCGCTCCGGCGTCACCTGTCGCTTCTTCGGGTTGTACATGACGTTCGAGAGGACGGACTGGGCCAGGTCGATCGAGATCGGGATCGCGCCCATGCTCGCGTACGCGACGATGCGATTCAGCGCCCCCTCCAGCTCGCGGATGTTGCTGACGACCTTGCGGGCAATGAACTCGATCACGTCCGACGTGATCGGCACGCCGCCTTCCTCGGCCTTCGCACGCAGGATCGCGATCCGCGTCTCGAGATCGGGCGCCGTCAGGTCGGCGATCAACCCCCACTCGAACCGGCTTCGCAGACGCTCCTCCAGGGTGACGATCTGCTTGGGCGGTCGATCGGACGAAAGGACGATCTGCTTGCCGTCCTCGTGGATCGCATTGAACGTATGGAAGAACTCTTCCTGCGTGCGCTCCTTGTCGGCGATGAACTGGATGTCGTCGATGAGCAGGAGGTCGATCCGCCGATAGCGGCTCCGGAACTCATCGACCTTGCCCTGCTGGATGCTCGTGATGAACTCGTTCGTGAACTTCTCGCTGGTCGCGTAGACGACCTTCTTGCGCGGGAACTTGGTCACGACCTGGTTGCCGATCGCGTGCATGAGGTGGGTCTTGCCCAGCCCCACCCCGCCGTACAGGAAGAGGGGGTTGTAGGCGTGTCCGGGCCGCTCCGCGACCGACAGGCTCGCCGCATGTGCCAGGCGATTGGCCGAACCAACGATGAAGTTGGCGAACGTGTAGCGGGCGTTGAGATTCGCGCTGGCACCCTCGCCGCCGACGCGTCCGGGCTCGAGCCGCACGACCTGGCTCGGGGGCCCGCTTCCATTCGTCGACGGGGCCGTGCCGTTCGAGCCAAACTGGACCGTCTCCGAGGCGGGCAGCGGGGCAGTGACGAACTCGACCTGCACGCTGTAGCCGACGACGCGGGCCAGGGTCTGGCTGATCAGGGATCGGTAGCGGGTCTCCAGCCAGTCCTTCGCAAACCCGTTCGGGACGGAGATCCGGAAGTGGCTGTCGTCAACGTCAACCAGCTGGGTGTCGCGCAGCCACGTCTCGAAGTTCGCGGCCGAGAGCGAAACCTGCAACTCTCCGAGCGCCGCACGCCAGACTTGTTTGGCATCCATCGATCGATGACCCGAGTGGTGGTTGTTGTGAGGTGGGTAGCCTCGGCCACGGACCGACGCACGGGAACTTGGGCGCGATGGGATGGCGGAGGGCCTCGTGAACGCTCCGACAAGCTGTTCCAGGCGACCCTTCGTGTGAGCCGAAGGGGAGCCCCCGAGCAGCGTCCCGGCGCCCGCGGGAGGCGAAGGATAGCACCGCCCGGCAGGGGCCTGCAAGGCGATCATGCGGGTGCCACCACATACTCCCCGGGAGTATCGTGGCCCCCCTCGACAGCGGGTGCCCGTACCACGAATTCCAGGGCGACAGAACCGATGGTGTGGTTTGACACCGTTTTCGGGGCCTTCCTATAATCCCGCGAACGGAAACGCGCCACGCGCTTTCGGGCGCCGGCGCGTTTGCGTGCCTCTAGGGGTCGAATCGACAGTCCCCGGGGCCTGATGGAGAGGATCGCGCGGACTCCCGATGAAGCAGACCTATCAGCCCAAGAAGCGCCATCGCGCCAAGGAGCACGGCTTTCGGGCCCGAATGAAGACCTCGGGCGGTCGTCGCGTTCTGGCTGCTCGGCGGGCTCGAGGTCGAAAGAAGCTGACGGCCTGACAGACGAGCGCGACCGCCCTCGGCCGCGGCTCGTGATGCTCTCCCGTCCTCAGGATTTCGCGACGCTCCAGGGCAGTGGGATCACCAGGTCACATGCCCTCCTGTTCGCCCGCTTCGTGCGGACGGATGGCGAAGCCACCAGGTTCGGCCTGTCGACCGGGCGAAAGCTCGGAGGCGCGGTCGTCCGGAACCGCGTTCGGCGAAGGCTCCGCGAGGCGCTAAGGGTGATGGCGCCCTCGTTCCAGCCGGGCTGGGACGTCCTCATCATCGCCCGGCCCGCTCTGATAGAGGCGGATCACGAAGCGCTGGTCGGAGCCCTGCGCCGAGTGCTCGGCCGGGCCGGCGTCCTGGAGGGTCAGTCGAGCACGTGAAGGCGATCGGGATCGGGCTCATCCGGCTCTACCGGATCGTGTTTGCCTGGCTGCCGTCGAGCTGCCGCTACGAGCCCAGCTGCTCCCGCTATACGGAGCAGGCGATCGGGAAGTACGGACTCCTGAAGGGCAGCTGGATGGGGGCCAAGCGGGTCGCCCGCTGCCACCCGTGGAGTCCCGGCGGGTATGACCCGGTCCGCTAGGTCGACATCCGGGGCGGTGCCGTCGAAGGAGCCTGGATGGCAGACCCGCTGGTTGCCCGTCCTGATCATCGGGGTGATCGCGCTCGTCGCGGTGGCCGGCTGCGCAGCGCTTGGCCCGAGCCCGTCGCCCGGCTCGAGTGCGGCGCCGTCACCGTCGCCGACGCCGATCGTCCCGCTCGTACCTGCCCACCCGTCCGCCGACCCGGTCGGGTTCCTCGCGTTTCTCTTTACGCCCCTTTTCCAGGCGCTGTTCATCCTGCTGGCGTTCTTCTACAGGGTCATCGGCGACGTCGGGATCGCGATCGTGCTCCTGACGATCGTGATCCGTTTCCTGCTGGTGCCGCTCTATCGCCAGCAGCTCGTGTCTCAGCGTCGGATGCAGCTGCTCCAGCCCGAGCTCAAGGAGCTCGGCAAGCGCTACAAGGGCGATCGCCAGCGCCTCATGGCCGCGCAGCAGGAGCTGTACCGCGAGCGAGGCGTCAATCCCCTGTCGGGCTGCCTGCCGCTCGTGCTGCAGATGCCCCTCCTGTACATCATGTACCAGGTCATCCGGGACGGACTGACCAATTTCGACGTCAACCCGATGCTGAACGTCTTCAACATCCAGCTGTTCACCCTGCCGTGCCCCACCACGCCCGTCTTCCAGGACGCCGCCCACCACATCGTCAAGCCGTGCATCGAGACGCATGTCCCCTGGCTGTTGGGCATCAACGCCGGCCAGCCGCACGTGGACGCGATCCTGTTCGGGGTGACGAGCTTCCTTGCGGTCACGTCCGCGCTGCTGCAGATCGTGCAGTCCAAGATGACGCTGCCCGCCACCGACCCGAAGAACGACGACCCGAGCACGCGCACCCAGCGTCAGATGCTCATCATCCTGCCGGTCATCTTCGTGGTCTTCGCCGGCGCCCTGCCCGCCGGGCTGTACATCTACTACATCGTCTCGACGATCTTCGGGATCGTGCAGCAATACCTGATCATCGGCTGGGGCTCGATGTTCCCGCTGTTCGGCTGGACGCCCGCCTTCGCCGTGAACCACACACCGCGCTTCCCGGTCGCCTACCCGGCGCCGACCAACACTGCGCGTCCGGCGGGAGCGCCGGCGCCAACCACGCCCGCGGACCGGGCCGCCTCGGCGGCCAGGACCGTACGCCCCCGGGAACGGGGTCGCCAGGGCCGACGAGGGAGACGTCGCTGAGATGAGTGCATACCGAGAGTTCACCGGCAAGAGCGTCGAGGAGGCCCTGCGCATCGCGCGGGAAGCGTTCGAGGCGGAGTTGGACGACCTGGACTTCGAGATCCTGACGCCGGGCAGCCGCGGCGTCCTGGGCATGGGCGCGGAACCGGCGCGGATCGTGGCGGCTCCACGCTCCGCGCTCGGCGGTGCGGCCCCGAAGCGCGAGGCTGCCGCATCCGTTCCACTGCCGCCTCCGCCGCCGCGCGAAGAACGGCCCCGTTATGGCGATAGGGAGCGCACCGGCTACGGCGATCGCGACCGCCCCAGGTATGGCGACCGCGGACGCGACCGCGGGCCGCGCCGCGACGATCGGTCGTATGGCAGGGAGGCAGGCCGCGGGCAGCGCTACGAGGGCCGCCGCGAGTATCCGGCCGGAGCGGCGACCAGAGCACCGGAGGACCGCGGCCCTGAAGGGGCCGGGCAGCCGCCTCCCGAGCCTCGGCCGGATCGGGGCCCGGGCCGCGGCGGCGACCGACGGCCGCGGCGGGACGAGCGTCCCTCCGGACAGTCGACACTGTCGGCCAGCGAGGAGGCAGAGGTCACCGCGGCGCGCGGTTCGCTCGCGGCTGAGCGCGCCGATCTCGAAGCCGCCGAGGCGTCGCCAGAGGCCCTGGCGACAGGCAAGGCGATCCTCGAGGAGCTCATGCGGCACCTCGGCTTCGACGTCCAGGTCGAAGTCGAGACGGGCGAGACGAGCCGACTGAACGTGGTCGGCGCGGGCGAGGAACGCGAGGCACTGGGCGCGCTGATCGGACGAAAGGGGGAGCGCCTCTCGGCATTGCAGCACCTCGTGAACCTCATGCTCTCGCGGCGGATGGGCGACTGGACCCGGGTGCTGGTCGACGTCGAGGATTACCGCGGCCGACGCGAGCGGCAGCTGCGCGACCTCGCGATGCGCGCCGCGGAACGGGTCGCCGAGACCGGAAAGATGCTCCAGCTGGAACCGATGCCCGCCCTCGAACGGCGCTGGATCCACATTGCGCTCCGGGATCATGCGGCGGTGTCAACCCAGTCGATTGGGGAGGAGCCCAATCGCCGAATCGTCGTATTGCCGCGGAACGCCTGAACCGCCATCCTTCGCCGGCGTAACGCGAGCGCGTAACGGATTGCAGGTGCAATGCGTCTCCTGCCCGCCTTCACGCGGATCGCAATCCGCATGCGCAGATTCAACGATGCTCGCTGGTAGGATGGCGCCCCCATGACGACGACAACCGAGACGATCGCCACTCCCGCGCTGCCTGCACGTCGACGCGTGCCGCGCGTGCGATCGGTGGTGGCCGCGTTCGTCGTCGGGGCGATCCTGGCAACCACGGCAGGCGCAGTGTCGCTCGCCGCCTACAGCCAGATGCACGCCGGCAAGATCCTGCCCGGCGTGCACGTTGGCACCGTCGACGTGTCGGGCCTGGACCGGACCGTCGCTGCGGACCGTCTCAAGGCCGCCTTCGCCTCGTATGGGCAGGGCAAGCTCGTCCTGTCTGTCGGGACGACGTCCGAACAGATCGCCTATTCCGACATCGGTCGCGGGCCGGACGTCAACGCCATGCTCGACGCGGCGTTTGCCGTCGGTCGCGGTGGCTCGGCGGCCGACCAGACGGTGGGCATGCTCCGGACCCTGACGAACGGCGAGGTCGTAGAGCCGCGCGTGACGTTCGATCGGGATCGGCTCAGCCAGAAGTTTGCGGTGATCGCCGCCAGGGTCGATCGTGACCCCGTCGACGGTGAGGTCAAGGCGGTGTCCGGCGGTTTCAACGTGACCCAGGCGGTCGAGGGCGCGTACTTCGACTACCAGGCCGCGAGCGACCAGCTTGCTGCCCAACTCAGCCAGACGAGTGCGCCCGCGGAGCTGCGCGTGAGCTTCGAGCCAACCGTGCTCCATCCGACGATCACCGCCGACGCGACGGCCGAAGCCCAGGCCGCCGCAGCCCGGATGACGAAGCCCATCCTCCTCGAGGCCGGGAAAGAGCAGTGGACCGTGCCTGCGGCAACCGTTCGGGGCTGGATCGACTTCGGCCTCTTCGATGGGACGTACGGTCCGCAAGTCGACGCCACGGCGGTCAGAAAAGCGGTCGCCAAGCTCGCCGCCAGGATCGATCGGTCGCCGGTGAACGCGAAGTTCCTGTTCGGGAATGACAATCGGGTCGTCGGCGTAACGGAGTCGTCGAACGGCCGGGCTCTCGACGTCGCCGCAACGACCGCGCGGATCATCGCGGTGGTCAACGCGCGTGGCGGCGCAGGCTTGTCGCCCACCGAGAGCGTCGCGCCGGCCCTCGTCACGAAGGTCCCGCGGCTGACGACCGAGGTCGCCAGGAAGAGCGCGCCGCTCATGCGCCCGCTCGGTTCGTGGACGACCTACTACGAGGTCGGTTCCCACAACGGATTCAGTGCCAACATCACGGTCCCCTCGATGTACATCAACGGAACCGTCGTGGCGCCGGGCGAGTGGTTCAGTTACCTCAAGGCGATCGGCCCGATCACGACCGCGCGCGGGTTCAGGTTCGGTGGCGCGATCATCGATGGCCGGTCGGTGGAGGGCACGACGCTGGGCGGCGGGATGTGCTCTTCGTCCACGACGCTCTTCAACGCGGTCCTTCGCTCAGGCTTCCAGATCGGGGCGCGCCGCAACCACTACTACTACATTGCGCGCTACCCGCTCGGGCTGGACGCCACGGTGTTCATCGACGGCGGCTATGC
>DASXSA010000015.1:0-1796 GCA_036506235.1 Candidatus Limnocylindrales bacterium
CTGGCCGTTTTGGAGCGACTTCGGGAGCGCATCCCGCCCGACGTCCCCGTCATCCTCGACGCCAAGCGTGGCGACATCGGTTCAACGGCCGCTCGCCATGCGGTGGCCCTCTTCGATCATCTTGGGGGTGATGCGGTGACCGCAAGCCCGTATCTCGGCTCAGGGGCGCTCCGCCCAGTGTTGGAGCGCGAGGACCGCTTCGTTTACGTGCTGTGCCGAACCTCGAATCCCGGCGCCGGCGAGTTCCAGGATCTGAGGGTCGCTGATGCCGATGATCCGGAGGCGGCAATGCCCCTGTACCTGCGCGTCGCGCGGGACGTCGCGACATGGGGTCCGGGCGGGACCGTAGGCCTGGTCGTCGGCGCGACTGCTCCCTCGGAGCTGCGCTCGGTTCGCGCGGCTGCTCCCGGTCTGGCCTTCCTTGTCCCCGGCGTCGGGGCGCAGGGTGGGGAGGTCAGGCCCGTGCTTCAGGACGGGCCCGCCGTCGAGCGGCCCGCCGGGGGTCGACCGGGTGGAGGCTTGCTCGTCAACGTGTCGCGCGGCATCACGAGGGTTGCTGCTGCCCCCGGGGACGGGGACCCGGGCGAGCGGGTTGCGACCGCCGCTCGCGAGTGGTCGCTCAAGCTCCCTGTGCTATCGTAGATCGATCGAATCGGGCCCTCGGAACTCCGTCGCGAGCGGCTCGTCACTCTCGAGGTCTTCGCGCCATGCCGTTCGGAATCGGACCCTTTGAACTGATCGTCGTCCTCGTCATCGCACTGCTGGTCCTCGGCCCGGGCAAGCTCCCGGACGTCGGCTCGGCGCTCGGCAAGAGCATCCGTGAGTTCCGCAAGGCGGCCTCCGACATCGAGGACGCCACCAAGGTCGACACCGCGCCTCCACCAGCGGCCGCCACCCCGGCGCCGCCGGCCACGCCAGCCCAGACGAGCAGCGACCAACCCGCCGAAAGCCGCCAGTAGCCCCTCTCCCCAGGCCGTGATGGCAGACGCCGACGCGGCGCAGGACGCCGGGCTCCAGCCGACCTTCCCGGTTCCATCGACCCCCGCTCAGTCGCCCGCTTCGCCGCCTCCGGTTCCGGCCGCGCCCGCAGCCGAACCCGAGGCGATGAGCCTCGTCGAGCACCTCACCGAGCTCCGTTCGAGGCTCGTCAAGTCGATCGTGGCGGTGCTCGTCTTCGCGGCGATCGGGTTCTGGCGGGCCGGGGCCATCATCGACGTCCTTCGGCAACCGATTGGTGACCGGGCGCTCATCTCGCTGAGCGCCGGCGGCCTGTTCTTCCTGTACGTCAAGATCGCGCTCGTCTTCGGAGTGATCCTCGGGATGCCGGTGATTCTCTACCAGGCGTGGGCGTTCATCGCCCCGGGCCTGACGCCCGAGGAGCGGCGAGTCGTCCGGCCCTGGGTCCCCATCGCGCTGCTGTTCTTCGCGATCGGGATCGCCGTCGCGTGGGTCGTCCTGCCGTTCGCGCTGGCGTTCCTGTTCAGCTTCGAAGGCAACGGCCTGACGATCACGCTCACGGTCGACAACTACTTCGGCTTCATCACGACCCTGTTCCTGGCCTTCGGGCTGACGATGCAGTTCCCGATCGTGCTGTACATCCTGTCGCGGGTCGGGATCGTGACGTCGCAGCGGCTCCGGACCGCCCGGCGGTACGTCATCCTGGGCATCGCCGTCTTCGCGACGGTCATCACGCCGGGTGGCGACCTGGTCAGCCCGACCGTTCTGGGGCTGACGATGTACCTCCTCTTCGAGATCTCGATCTTCGTCATCCGCCGCAGCGGCCGTTAAGGGCGCGC
>DASXSA010000016.1:0-2146 GCA_036506235.1 Candidatus Limnocylindrales bacterium
GAGCATGGCGACCTCCTGAAGCTCGTGGATGCCGCGCTCGAACCAGGCGTGGACGCCGCCCTCATCGGATGTGCCGACCCGCCGCTCGGCGACGAGCGCCGCCGGCTCGAGGAGCTCAACCTCGTCGCGGACGCCATCGCTGAGCGTCGGCCCGGCCTCCCGCTCGTGCTGTCCGGCGCAGTCGCGGCGTCGGGCGAACAGGGTGGAACCACCGATCCGAACGCAGAGACCGCCCCTGCCAGGCCGGCCCCGGAGCGCCTGTTTGCGCCCGCGCCGAACGCGGGGGACCCGCCCGGAGCCCCGCTGACGATCTTTCTGGGCGGACTGCGGGCGCGTCCGGACGACGGGCGACAGGGGATTGCGCAGGCAACGAAGTCGCTGGCCGCAGTCGTCGACCGACGAGTCGAAGCGCTCGAGATCGGCCTCGACGGCGGCCTCCGTGCGGCAGCATGGCCCTCCGCCGGGGAACCATCCGGTGCTGGATTGCTCGCGTCCGAGAGCGCGGCCGCGGCACTGTTTCCGCCAGAACCGGACGAGGCCACCGTAGACGCGGTCCTCGCCTGGTCAACGCTGCCGCTCGATCGCACGCGGCTTCGCGACAGGCTCCGCGAACTGCGGTTTCGCCCGTGGGCGGATGCCCAGGGCGACGGTGCGCTCCTGCGGCTGGCGGCGGCACGAGTGGCCGTTTCGCGCCTGATCGACGCCACGCCGGCGATCTCCGCGCTGCCTCCCGCCGATCTGGTGGTAGCGACCGGCGGAGTCTGGTCCTCGGGCCCTGCGCCGGCAATCGCCCTGGCGCTGGCCGACATCCGCCGCCGGTCCGGCGCTGCCCAGCTCGCCATCGATCACGCCCGGCTTCTCGGTCCACTCGGGACGCTCGACGACGACGGGGAACGGCGCCAGCTCATCGACGACCTCCTGGACGAAGTGCTCCTTCCGGTGGGGAGCGTCGTCGTCGCGCAGGGCCTCAGGGGCAGTCGGGCCATCGGGCGCATCGCGGTTCGGTCGGACGGGCGATCCCAGGAACGGGAGCTGGTCCCTGGAGGACTCGAGATCGTCGACGTGCCGCCCGGTCAGCTGGCGAGTGCCGAATTCGAGTTCCGGGAGCCTGTCACGGTCGGCACCCGCGGGCGCAAGTTCGGGATCGAGGTCAGCGGAGGACTGGCCGGCCTCGTCGTCGACCTGCGCGACGTTCCGCTCCGGCTCCCGGAGGGCTCGGATCGGCGGCGCGACCAGCTCGCCGAATGGCAGCGCTCGCTGTGGCCGGACCTCGAAGCATGACGGGAGCGATCGGTCACCCCGCGTCTGGCAACAACGGGAGGGGCGGCGGCGTGGCAACGGCGAACGGGCTCGGGCTGGTGACAGCTCGACCCCTGGTTCAGCGATCGCCGACGCTCCGGTTTCCGCTCTCGATGGCCGACACGGTCCGGGTCGCCCCCGGGCAGACGATCTCGGCCGGAGTCCTGCTGGCCGACCGGCTCCGCGACCCGCGCGTCGAAGAAACGGGCCGGCGACGCCGCGAAGAGGCCGGAGACAGCCCGCTCCTGAGCGCGGGCCAGCGAACGTGGCTGCTGAGCGGCGGGCAGCGAGAGCCCCTCGAATCGCCGACCAGCGGCATCGTCCGCTCGGCCGACACGGCGACCGGGCTGGTGGTCGAGGCCGCCGCGGACTCCCTCGCCGGCGTGCTCGCGATCGGCGGGCCGAGCCGCGGCCGGCTGGAAGTCGCGACCGGGGCCGACGGCGAGCTCCGCCCGGCTGCCCTCGACGTCGGTCGATCGGGCTCGATCCTCGTGGTCGGGTCGCGCGTCGAGGCCGAGACGCTGACCCGGGCCCGCGCGATGGGCGTTCGGGGTGTGGTCGTCGCCGCCCTGTCCGGCAAGGACCTGCGCGACTTCGAGGCGTCCGAGCGCCGGCAGCGGGCCAGCGTGCACCAGCTGGCGCCGTTCGCCGTGCTCGTCCTCGACGGCGTGCTCCGCCGCCCGATTGCCTCGCCGGTGATGGAGCTACTCGCGTCGCTGGAGGGCACCGAGGTGGCGATCGTCGGCGATCCGCCACAGCTCCTCTTCCGTCGCGTGGAATCGGTACCCACGCCACCCGCCGACTGGGTCAGGGTGGCAAGCGGTCCGATGGCCGGCCGAGAGGGTCG
>DASXSA010000017.1:0-8025 GCA_036506235.1 Candidatus Limnocylindrales bacterium
TGCCCGCGTTCGCGATCCCCAGGCCGATGCTGAACTCGGGAAGCGGGCCGATAGCCGACAGGCGCAGGATCCCGAACGCCACCAACAGGAGGACCACCACCTGGAGCGTCGCGAACAGGCCGAACCCCAGGCTGTAGCCGGCCACGATCTCCGAGCGCCGAACTGGCGTCGCCAGCAGCCGCTCGAGCGTGCCGCCCACGCGTTCGCGCAGGAAGCTCACCCCGGTCAGCACGAACACGAAGAAGAAGCCGAAGAAGCCGATCAGCGCGGGCGCGAACGAATCGAGGACGTCCGGGTCCGGGGAGCCATACAGGACGCGGTGGACGACGGCCGGGGCGCCCGTCCCGGCCACGGCATCGGCAAGCGCCCGCTGGACGGCGGCGACGTGGAGCGAGTCGTCGGTGGAGATCACGCCGGGCGTCATCAGCTCGATGACCGGTCCGCCACTGGAACCGGGAGTACCGGGCGGTTCCACGGTCAGTGCGACATCGATCCGGTCGTCCGCCAGTGCAGCTCTGGCCGAATCGACGGAAGCCCCGACGTCGACGACCTGGAGCCCTCCGTTCCGCGCCGCTTCCACGATCCGCGTGACGATCACGGCGCCCAGCGGACCCGCCTCGTTGACCACGGCAATCCGGGTGGCCGGCGACGACTGGCCGCGGATCACCCAGCCGAGGAGCAGGAGGACGAGAACCGGCGCGCCGAACAGCAGCCCGAGCGACCGGTGGTCCCGCTTGAAGCCATTGGCGATTCGGCGTGCGATGGCGGCCACCCGGCGCACGTTCACGAGGCCACTCCCTCGCGGTCGTTCGGCGGGCCTTCCGTTGGCGGCGCCTCGGCCGCCGGAGCCGCGCGGCCGGCCAACCGGAGGAAGGCACCTTCCAGGTCGGGCGTTCCGGCCGTCTCGCGGATCTGGGCGCCGCTACCCCGGGCGAGGACGCGGCCGTTCAGGATCAGCAGCAGCTCGTCACAGCGATCGGCCTCGTCCATGACGTGGCTCGAGACGACGATCGTTGCGCCATTCGCCGCAAGCCGCCGGAAATGCTCCCAGAACACGACGCGCAGGGCAGGGTCCACGCCGACGGTGGGTTCGTCCAGGAACAGCAGCCGGGGTCGATGGACCAGGGCGCAGGCCAGCGACAGGCGGCGCCGCATCCCGCCCGAAAGCTCCTCCACCGGCGTGGTATGACGCCCCCCGAGATCGACGAGGTCGAGGGCCTCCTCGATCGCCGTCCGATCCCTGACGCCGTACATGGACGCGAAGAAGCGGGCGTTCTCGACGACCGACAGGTCGGCGTAGATGCCGTCGGCCTGTGTCATGTAGCCGATCCGGCCGAGCACCTGCCGCTCCGGCATCTCGGTGCCCAGGACCCGGGCCGTGCCGGACGTCGGTCGTGCGAGCCCGACGAGCAGGCGAATCAGGGTGGTCTTGCCCGATCCGTTCGGGCCGAGCAGCCCGTAGATGCGTCCCGGGGTGAAGTCCAGCGAGATCCCGTCGACGGCGGCGATCGGTCCGAAGACCTTGCGCAGCTCGCGCGCCTCCACGACAGGGGCGACGTCAGTCCCGGCAGTCATTGGTCGGTTTCGGGTGAATTCATCAGTTGTTGAATTATTGAGGACGGGCCGCCGGCCCGTCAATCCTCTGAGAATGGCGCGGCTGAACGAGACAGGGAGCCGGGGCTAGTAGGGTTCGCCCTCCGCCTTCGTCGGATCGCGCCCGAGCTCGCGCGGAGCGCTCAACGCCCCTTCACCACGGTCCTTCGGTGGCGCCGGGGCGATGGCCCGCGCAGCGCGGCCCTCGATGAACCCGCGTGCCTGCGCGTCGTCGGCGCCCGCGAACTCGACGACAACCGCGCGCATCTCCGAGTAGTCGGTCCACGCGCCGTGCACCACTCCGGCGGGCCACAGAACCGCCTCGCCCGCGGACACGCGTTCTCGCTCGTCGCCGACGGCGACCCAGCCGCCTCCCTCGATGACCATGAACCATGTCGTGTTCGGGTTGGAGTGGGGCTCTACCGAGCCGCCTCGCACGAAGGCGAGCTCGCTGACGACGCCTCGCGCGTCGCTGTGGATGACCTGGCCCCGCACTCCCGTGGTGCCCCGCGGTCCGTCCGGACGCCGGTGGCCAACACCGAAGCGAACGATCTCCATGCGCCGACCGCGTCCCCTGGGACCGTCGCGCCTAGCGGCGCCGCCGGCTCGACCGGCGGGTCGGCTTGCCCGGTCGGCCTGAACGGACGGCCTTCGCCCGGATCGTCGACTCCGGGTGCGCGTACTTGAGACGCGTGAAGTAGCGCTGCTTCGCGAGCCGGTTCCGGTAGGCGGCCAGGATCGGAGGGAAGTGGATGAACCGGATCCAGACGAACACGGCCACGGCGACGATCTCGGTGACCAGGACGAAGAAAAAGTAGAAGACGAACAGCGAGTAGGTGAGCAGCAGGCTGAAGGTGATCACGCCGGTCCACAGCAGCCACTCGTACATGTCGAGGTAGGGCGGATGGCGGTGCAACTGCCGGGTCCGGACGTTGTAGAGGATGACGAGCAGGACCAGGAAGACCAGGGCGGCGATCCACGTCGGGTAGAAGAGATCGTGGAAGTTGAAGCTGTTGAACGGCTTGTTGAGGTACTCCCAGGGCGCGACCTTCACGAATCAACTCCTGCTCTGTCACAACCCGGGCCACCGCGCCTCGTTCGAACGGCATTCCGGACGGGCGTTCGAGTATGCCACGGCACCCGGGTTATACTCCCGACGACACACGCGACGGCGCCACCGCCGGGCCTTTCTCCACGACCTGCCCGCCGGTCAGCGCGCCCGAGAATGGGAGGACGCCCGGGTGCGAGCCCTGCTCTCGGTTGCGAACCGCGAAGGGATCACCGTGCTCGCCCGGGAGCTCAAGTCGCTCGACGTGGAGGTCGTCGCGACTGACGGGACGCGCGAGCACCTCGCCCAGGATGGCGTCGAGGTCGGCTCGGTCTCCGACCTGACGCATGTCCCACCGCTCGTGGGCGGCCAGGTCAAGACCTTCCACCCGGCGGTCTACGCGGGAATCCTCGCCCGGCGCGACGTGCCGGCCCAGCTCGAGGAGCTGTCGGAGCACGGGATCGGGCTGATCGACATCGTGGTGGTCAACGTGAAGCCGTTCGCACCTGCGGTCGGCGCGCGGATGATGGGCCTGGACGAGGCGATCGAGATGATCGACGTGGGAGGCGCGGCGCTCCTCGGAGCGGCAGCTCGCAACTCCGCCGGAGTGGCTGCGGTGGCCAATCCGGCGCACTACCCGGCGGTGATCGAAGACCTCCGCGAGCTGCACGGCATCTCCGCCGAGCTGCGCCAGCAGCTTGCGGCGGAGGCGTTCGGTGCGGTCGCGGCCTACCACGCTGAGATCGCGGCCTACCTGAACCAGGTGCGCGGCAAGATCTTCCCCGAGCGACTCGCGCTCGTCCTCGAGAAGGTCAACGACCTTCGGTACGGCGAGAATCCGCATCAGCAGGCCGCCTTCTATCGCGAGACGACCCATCGCAGCGGCACCCTTGCCGACGCGGCCCAGCTGCAGGGCAGTGCGCCTTCATTCAACAACCTGCTCGATCTGGACGCGGCGTACCGGATCGCGCGTGACTTCACCTCGCCGACGGTGGCGATCGTGAAGCACACCGACCCGGTTGGGCTCGCCTCTGCCGACGAGATCGTCGACGCCTATCGTCGGGCGCTCGAGACAGATTCGGTGGCGGCATTCGGTGGGATCGTCGGCGTCAACCGCGAGCTCGACGGGGCGACGGCCCGCGAGATCGCCGCGAATTCGTACGAGGCCGTCGTCGCACCGGCGTACGACACCGCCGCGCTGGGCATCCTGCGCAAGAAGGCCGGCCTCGAGATCCTGGCGGTCCCGCCTGATCCATCCGAGGGCATGCGCGACTACGGAATCGCGTCGCTGGACTTCAAGCGCGTCGCCGGCGGGCTGCTGGTCGAAACGCTCGACACCCTCGGCCTCGACAAGCGCCAGCTGCAGGTCGTCACCGCCCGACGTCCGACACTCGACGAGCTGAACGACCTCCTGTTCGCGTGGCGCGCGGTCCGGCACGTTCGGTCCAACGCAATCGTGCTGGCCAAGAACGGCGCGACGGTCGGCATCGGTGCAGGCCAGGCAAGCCGGCAGGGGTCGGTCGAGATCGCCGTTCGCCGCGCGGGGGACCGCGCGAAGCTCGCGGTCATGGCGAGTGATGCGTACTTTCCATTTCCGGACGGCATCCAGATGGCTGCCCAGGCGGGCGTCACGGCGATCATCCAGCCGGGCGGGTCGTTACGGGACGAGATGGCGATCGAGGTCGCCGATCGCCACCACCTGGCGATGGTCTTCACGGGCCGCCGCCACTTCCGCCACTGAACGAGGTTTCGTCATGCAGGTTTCAGACCATGGCTTCGCCCGTCGCGACTGAGACCCCCGTGGAGCAGCTGCTTGCGCTGGAGATGGTCCGCGTGACCGAGGCCGCCGCAATCGCCTCGGCGCGCTTCATGGGCCGCGGTGATCGCATGGAGGCCGATCGGGCGGCGACCGAAGCTATGCGTCGGACGATGGACGAGATCGACATGTGGGGCACGATCGTCATCGGCGAGGGTGAGCGGGACAAGGCGCCGATGCTGTACATCGGCGAGCAGGTCGGACGGCGCGACGAATCCGACCGTCGCGCGGCCCAGGAGATCGACATCGCGGTCGACCCGCTGGAGGGCACGAACCTCGTGGCCCACGGGCAGACCAACGCCATCACGGTGCTGGCGGCGTCCGAGCGGGGCGGCCTCCTCCATGCGCCGGACACGTACATGGAGAAGCTGTGCGTGGGGCCAGTGGCGGCCGGGCGGGTCGACATCCGCCTGAGTCCGAGCGAGAACCTCGCCCGGATCGCCTCGGCCCTGGGTCGAGGCATCAACGACATCACGGTGATCATCCTCGAGCGCCCACGGCACGAACAGCTGATCGCAGAGGTCCGGGAGGCAGGCGCACGGATCAAGCTGATCTCCGACGGCGACCTCTCGGCTGCGATCTCGTGCGCTGTGTCCGGAACGGGTGTGCACGCAGTCATGGGGATCGGCGGCGCACCTGAGGGCGTCATCACGGCCGCGGCGCTGCGCTGTCTCGGCGGCGAGATCCAGGCCCGCTTCCGGTTCCGCAACGACACCGAGCGCGAGCGGGCGTCGCGCATGGGCGCGGCCGACGAGGACCACGTCTACACGACCGAGGAGCTGGCCTCGGGCGAGAACCTCGTGTTCGCGGCCACGGGCGTGACTGAGGGCGATCTGCTGAACGGCGTGCGCTTCTTCGGTGGTGGCGCGCGAACGCATTCGCTGGTCATGGGCTATCGCAGCAAACAGGTCCGCTTCGTCGACACGGTCCATATGTTCGACCGGAACCGGCCGCCGAGCGTTCGTCTCTAGCGTCGCCACTCGCCCTTCGCCGGGTCCCATCGACCGACCGGGCGAACGGCATCAGCGCCCTCGACCTGTTCCTGGCGTCGGCGAGCCGATTCGACCGTTTCGCGCCAGCCCGGCGGCACCAGGCGCGCTGCCAGCTCGGCAAGCGGCGCCAGAACGAAGAGGCGTCGCTGGGCTTCGGGATGCGGCACGGTCAGGGGGAGGCTCGCCTTGGCGGGATCATCCGACCGTCCGCCGGGGGGGCGGTCGATCGAAAACCTCGCGCGGCCGAAGGCGAGCAGGTCGAGGTCGAGCTCACGCGGTCCCCACCGCCCGCGAGCCTGGCGCCCGAAGGCACGCTCCAGCGATTTCAGCGCGAGCAGGAGGGCCGCGGCTCCCGTCGGCGGGTCGGCGCCGGTCGGGACCTCGAGCGCTACGACTGCGTTCCTGAATTCGGGCTGGTCGGTGACCCCGACCGGGCGCGTGGCATACAGACTCGACACGCCGCGCAGCCGGACATTCGGCAGTGCCGCGAGGGCATGCAGCGCGGCCGTCAGGGTCTTCTCGGGATCTCCGACGTTCGACCCCAGGCCGACGTATGCGCGGGTGACGCGCACTCGGGGTGTACGTGCGTGGCTCATCAGAGGAGATGATGATCGACCGAACAGATCGACCGCCGAAGGGAGATTCCTGCGCCGTGCCGGTCAGCGCTCTCATCTTTCACCCTGCACCCTCCAGCAGCGGACCCCTGACCGAGGCCGTCGACGACGCCCGCCGAGCCCTGGCGGAGCGCCATCGGAAGGCATTCCTGCGGGCCGGGGCAGACCGCGTCCGGACCGTCGAGGAGCCGCCGCGGGCCGCGTCCTTCGGCGCCATGCTCCGGGAGATTGCGCAGTCGCGTGAGCTCGGCCGGGATGGTTGTGTCGTGCTTGGCTCGGGCGCGATACCCCTCGCGACGACAGCCGACCTGGCGAGGTTCGTCGCCGTCGCGCGGGCTGGCGGCCGGGTGGCGCTCGCCAACAACCGGTACTCGGCCGACGTGGTCGCGATCGGCCGGGCCGCGGTCCTGCGGGACATTCCCGACCTCCCGAGCGACAACGCCCTGCCCCGCTGGCTCGAGGAGCACGCCGGGTTCTCGGTGACCGACCTGCGGACGCGCTGGCGACTCGGAATGGACCTCGACAGCCCGCTCGACCTGGTGTTGCTCCGGGCTTCCGGCCGGCGTTGGCTGCCCTCGGTGGCGGACTCGCCCACGGTGGCCGCACGGCTGGCCGAGGTATCGAGGGTCCTCGACGACCCCCGCGCCGAGCTGCTGGTTGCCGGACGGGTTTCGGCCGGGACGCTGGCGTTCCTCGAGGGCGAGGCTCGGTGTCGGATCCGGGCGCTCATCGAGGAGCGCGGCCTCAAGGCGAGCACTGAACTCGCGCTGAGGGACATCCGGAAGGGCGCGCGGCGCCTCCGAGCTGCGCGCTCGATCCTCGGGACGGTCCTCGATCGCGACGGCCCCCTCGCGCTCGGTCCGCTGCTGGCGCAGTTCGCCGACGCCGCGTTGATCGACACGCGCGTGCTGCTGGCACACCGACTCGGGAGCGACGAGGAACGCTGGCCGGTGCCCGAGGACCGGTTCGGCTCGGACATGCTGACGCCATCGTCCATCGCAGACCCGTGGCTGCGCGTCCTGACGACGTCGGCCGTGCAGGCCTCGATTCCCGTCCTTCTCGGCGGCCACAGCCTCGTCGGGCCGGGCGTGCGCCTGCTGCGTGGCGCCACCCACGTACGATCGGGCTGATGGAAGTTTCGCGAGTGGCAACGCAGGCGGGCGCCGCTACGGACCTGCCCGACAGCGACGCGGCACTGGTTGCGGCGATCCGAACCGAGATCGAGCGCTCCGGGCCGATCACGTTCGCCCGGTTCATGGAGCTCGCCCTCTACCACCCCGCGCTCGGCTACTACGCCACGCGGCACGATCGTGGGACTCGCTCGGGCGACTTCCTGACCGCGCCGGAGACGCACCCGATCTTCGGCCGCGCGATCGCCCGGCAGCTCGACGAGTTATGGCGGGCCGTTGGCTCCCCCAGCGAGTTCGGCGTCTTCGAGTACGGAGCGGGCTCGGGGACGCTCGCGATCGACCTGCTTCGCGGCCTGGCGGCGGAGAGATCCTCGCTCGCGTCCGCCGCCATGTACGGCCCGGTCGAGATCTCCCCCGAGCGTGAGCGTCTGGTCCGGCAGCGCCTGGAGGATGAAGGGTTCGGCGACCGCTTGGCGCTCGAAACCGCCACGGCAGTCGGTTGCGTCCTCGCGAACGAGTTCCTCGATGCGCTCCCCGTTCACCGTGTCGTCCAGGACAAAGGAGTGCTCAGCGAGCTCCTCGTGGACTGGCAGGAGGGCCGGTTCGTCGAGGCGGCCGCCCCACCGACGAGCCCGGCTCTGGAAGAGCGCCTCATCAACGAGGAGGTCCGGCTCGCAGATGGCCAGCGAGCAGAGATCTGTCTTGGTCTCGATGACTGGGCCAGTGACCTGTCGTCCCGAACGGAGCGAGGCTTCGCGCTGCTCATCGACTACGGCTACGAGGCGCGGGCCTTGTACGACGCCGCTCGAGGCTCCACGCTGCGCGCCTACAC
>DASXSA010000018.1:0-1667 GCA_036506235.1 Candidatus Limnocylindrales bacterium
GCGCTGGAGGGCCAGGGTCAGGACGAACTGTTCGACATCCTCGCCGGCTCGCAGCGACCCAGCGGCGGCGAACTGCTCGTCGACGGGTCGCCCGTGTCGTTCCGCCATCCCGCCGACGCCATCCGGGCCGGCCTCGTGTACGTGGCGGCCGACCGGGCTGAAGCCCTGCTGATGCAGCGCTCGGTTCGCGAGAACATCGCCCTGCCGTTCACGACCCGCATCCGCCAGTGGGGGCTGATCGACCTCGCCAGGGAGGGGCGCGTGGTCGACACGGCCGTCGCGCGGTTGCAGATCGATGCCCGGGCCGGGGGCGAGGTCCGGCGGCTCTCCGGCGGGAACCAGCAGAAGGTCACCATTGCCCGCTGGGTTGCTGGGGGCGTGCACACGATGTTGTGCTTCGACCCCACCCGCGGCATCGACATCCGGACGAAGCAGCAGATCTACCTGCTGCTCCGGGACCTCGCCGAAGCCGGGGCGGGCGTGCTCCTCTATACCTCCGAGCTGAAGGAGGTGCAGCTGGCCTGCGACCGCGCCATCGTGATCTTCGGCGGCCGGGTCGTTGCGGAGATCGACGTCGCGGACGCGGATGAGCCCGCGCTCTTGCGGGCTGCGTACAACCTGAGGGTGGACGCGCCGCTGCCCGAGGACGTCGCCGGCGAAGCGGTCGCAGAGGTGGTCGCGGCAAGCCAGGAATCGCCCGGCGCTGGTGCGGACGGAGCCGTGCCGGTGAGCGAGCGATGAGCGCCGCCTCCCCCGCGATCGATACCGCGCGCGAGCGTCCGGCGGATGCGCTTGCCGCGTCGGCGCGGCGCAACGCCTGGAACCTGGGCCTGCTTGGGTTCCTCGCCATCCTGCTCGTATTCACCAAGCTGATCCAGCCGAACTACGGGGTCCCTGGGGTGCAGGGCCTCGCGATCTCCGTGCTGCCCCTCGCCCTGGCGGCAGTGGCGCAGGCGATCGTGGTGCTATCGGGTGGGATCGACCTCTCGATCGGGTCGATGATGGCGCTGGTCAACGTGGTCGCGGCCACTCAGATGCTGGGCCGATCCGAGGAGTTCGGTGTCGCCGTGGTCCTGGGTGTGCTGCTCCTCGGCCTCGCGCTGGGTGCCATCAACGGCACCCTGGTCGTCCTCACCCGCGTCCCCGACATCGTCGTCACCCTCGCGATGTCGTTCGTGTGGGCGGGATTCGCCCTGCTCGTGCTCCCGACCCCCGGCGGCGGCTCGGCGAAGTGGCTCCCGGAACTCGTGACCGGATCGCTCGGCAACGAATGGATTCCCAGGGCAGCCGTCGCGCTCATCGTCGTCGTCGCGATGATCTGGATCCCGGTCCGCCGGTCGTGGCTCGGCCTCTCGTTGTACGCCATCGGCAGCAACCGGCTCGCGGCGTTCCGCAGCGGCGTGTCGGTCGGTCGGACGAGGATCCTCGCGTACACCCTCATGGGCCTGTTCGCGGCGCTCGCCGGCGTTTCCCTGACGGCGAGTACCGGGATCGGGATCCCCGTTCCCGGGCCGTACACCCTCCTCAGCGTTGCCGCCGTCGTCCTCGGCGGCGTCAGCCTGGCCGGCGGGCGGGGCAGCGTATTCGGGCCGATCCTCGCGGTCATCATCCTCCAGCTGATCCGGACGGACATGACGTTCCTTGACGTCAACACCAACCTCGCGACG
>DASXSA010000019.1:0-1977 GCA_036506235.1 Candidatus Limnocylindrales bacterium
GACGGTCGCGGTGGCCGTGTGGGGAGCGATCACCCTTGTCGTGGCCTCGGGCCGGCGCTTGAGGACGAAAGTCCTGCTGGGAGCCGCGGCGGGGATGATCTCCCTCGTCGTGGGCGTCTCGCGTCTCTACCTCGGGGTCCACTGGTTCACCGACGTCGTCGGCGGGTTCGCGCTCGGCGGCGCGATCCTCTCGTGCATCGCCGCGCTCTCTCTCATCCTCGGGCCGGGACGGGACCGCTCACGTGGTCGGGCGCCGATGCGCTCCGATGGTTCGGTTGGTGGCGTGCGTGTCCCTACCCGGCCGCCCTGATGGTCCCGAACAGCCCGTGGCTCTCGTCGTCGGGGCCCGCGGTGAAGAACAGCGTGTCGGTCGGGCCGTTGTTGGGGGCGCCGTTGCCGAACTTGAGCGCCCACAGCCCATCGATCGCGATCCGCAGCCCGTCGGTTCCGCGGAGTGCTCCCCTGGGGGCCCAGGTTCCGTCCTCCAACTGGAACGCGTGGATCTCACCGTCGCCGAAGTTGCCGACGAGCAGGTCGCCCGCGAATCGCCCGAAGCTACCGGGCGCAAGGGCGAGACCCCAGGGAGCGTTCAGCTGGCCACGGGTCGCCACTCGGCCCTGGAATGCCCCGCCCATGTCGAACACGTCGACGAAGCCCAGGCTCTGCCCGCCGATCTCGTCCTCCCGATCCGCGTCCTGCTTGGCGTACGTGACGAAGACCTGGGCGCCGATCGACTGGATGCCGAATGGGGCGTACCCGGTCGGAAGTCCAGGGTCGGTGAAGGCGCCCGGCGTGCTGACCAGGTTGAAGCTGCCATCGAACACGTCCATGCGGGCGTTGTGGAAGTCCGTCGCGTACAGCAGGGGACCGCTCGAGGGTGTCGAGCCGATGGCCAAGCCCTTGTAGATGGCCCCGACGCTCGAACGGTCCACGGCGACCTGCGCCTGGACTGACGGCGCGGGAGGCGGGACGCCTGGGTTCCATCCGCGGATCATGCCGTCCTCGCTCGCGAACAGGAACACCGCTGGGCCGGACGCAGTCCCGTTGGAGACCACGAAGTTGGTGGTTCCGTTGAAGACGGCGCCGGTCGGCCCGCCACCCACCTGAACTTCGAGAGGCACCTTCACGCCGGCAGCGTTGTACAGCGTGGACAGGTCGGTGCCGTTGTCGGCAACCCACCAGGGCGACGTCGGGCCGGCGGTCAGACCCCAGGCATTGACCAGGTTGGGGTCAATTGTGTCAGCGGGATGGGCGCCGTCGGAGACCAGATCGTGCACCACGTACGCGTTGGCCGGTGCGGCCGAGGCCGGAACCGAAGCCAGGGGGACCGCGATCGACGCCCCCAGCCCGATGACCAGCAGGAAGCGTGTCCAACGATGAGGCCTCATGGTCCTCTCCCCTCGCTCGCCCGGATGTGCTCGCTCGGATCTGGCTGACGGGGTACTACGGAAGGGATCCGGTGAGGGATTCATCGAAGATGTGTCGGTCGTGCGGAGGGCGGACCACGTCGTCCGCCCCCCACCGAGAACCTCAGACCGAGCGCTGGTAGGCCCGGAACGCGCGGGTGGCGAGCCACGCACACACGGTCGCGAACACGAGCAGGTAGCCCGCGCGGGCGAACACGATGCCCCAGTTCGGCGTGGTGGTCAGCGCCTCCCGTCCCGCGACCACCGCCCAGTTCACCGGGTTGAATCGCGCAACGGATCGGATCCAGCCGGGCACGAGGTTCTGCGCCATGAACACCGACGACAGGAACGTGAGCGGCAGGATCACGAAGTTGACCGCGGCGATGACCGTCTCCTCCTTGCGGACCACCGCGGCAAGCGCGGTCGACAGCGACGCGAACGCCGCGCCCAGCAGCACCGAGCAGGCCACCAGCGCGACCAGCCCCAGGAGCTCCGGGTACCGTGCGCCGAGCGCCAGGCCCAGCGACACCAGGATGGCCGACTGGATCACCGCCACCAGGCCCAGCTGGAC
>DASXSA010000020.1:0-5423 GCA_036506235.1 Candidatus Limnocylindrales bacterium
CAGCAGGGCACTGAGGCGCCGGAGCTCGTCCGGATCGTTCCAGTCCATCCAGTAGCCGAGGCGCTGCGATTGCTCGGTCTGACGGGCGGCGTAGGTCAGGACGCGCTGCTTGCAGAGCGAGACGAACTCCGCGATGCCGTATGCCTCGATGTCGCGCTTGCTCGTGAAACCGAGGTCGCGCTCGACGTTGACCTCGACCCACAGGCCCTGGCAGTCGAAGCCGTTCTGCCAGCGCTGGTCTTCGCCGAGCATGGCGTGGAAGCGCTGGAAGACGTCCTTGTACGCTCGACCCCACGCGTGGTGGACGCCCATCGGGTTGTTGGCGGTGATCGGTCCGTCGAGGAACGACCAGCGCGGCCCGCCCGCGTTCTGGGCTCGCAGCCGCTCGAACGTCCGGCTCTCCGACCATCGCCGGAGCGCGTCGTGCTCCTGGGCGATGAGATCGGGCATGGCGTCGACGGGCTGAAACATCGGTCCTCGGATGGGCGTCCGGAGGGCATCCTCCGACTCGAAATTCACGTTCAGGGAGTCCGAGTATCCTACCCGCGATGCCGATCCAGCAGGAGGCACGACCGCGGTGGCGATCCGCTTTCGCCGCCGCGTTTCTCTCCCTCATCTTCCCCGGCCTCGGCCACCTGTACGCCGGCGCGGCCCAGCGAGCGCTGGGCTTCGCAGCCTTGCCGATCCTGCTGCTCTCGCTGCTGGCAGGGATCGTCATTCGCTCCAACCCGCTCGTGTTCCTGGGCACGATCGCGGCGAACCTTCCGCTGCTCCTCCTGCTCAACGTCCTGATCCTGCTCTACCGGATCGTGGCCGCAGTGGACGCCTACCGGGTCGCGGCCTACCTGAACGCCGTCGAGGCGACCGGCGGCAGCCGGCTCTCCCGGCCACGGCTGGCGACCAACCCGGTGTCGGTGGCCGGCCTGCTGGCCGTCCTGCTCGTGCTCGCCGGCGGACACGCCGTCGTCGCCTACCAGGGCATCGGGCTCCAGAACACGCTGAGCTGCATCTTCGATCCGAGCGGCACGGCCAACTGCGCCGACATCGGCTCGTCCGCCTCTCCGGGCAATGACCAGGGCGACGAATCGCCGACGCCCAGCCCGAGCGACATCGCCGGCACCGCCAATCCATCCGCCTCCGCTCCGCCCCTCAAGACCCCTCCCCCGTGGAACGGCAAGGATCGGCTCAACATCCTGCTCATCGGCGCGGACCAGCGGCCGCATGAGGGGACGTTCAACACGGACACGCTGATCGTGGTCAGCATCGACCCGACCAGCAAGCAGGTCGCGATGTTCAGCCTGCCGCGCGACATGGTCGACATCCCGCTCCCGCCGGGACCGGCCCAGAACGTCTTCGGGGCGGCATATCGGGGCAAGATCAACAGCCTCTGGACGACGGCCCAGAGTCGGCCCGACCTGTTCCCCGGCAATGCGAACCAGCGTGGTTTCCAGGCGCTCAAGGACACGCTGGCCTACCTCTACAACCTTAAGGACGGGATCAAGTACTACGTCGAGGTCAACTTCGACGGCTTCCGGCGGATCGTCGACGCGGTCGGTGGCGTGAACATCAACGTCCAGATGCCGGTGCTCGACGACAAGTACCCGGGCGGTGACGGCACCGACAAGCGGATCTACATTCCCACCGGCCTCCAGCACATGACCGGCGACCAGGCCCTGACCTACGCGCGCTCCCGCCACACGTCGAACGACTTCGACCGCGGCGCGCGCCAGCAGCGCGTCCTGCTGTCTCTCCGCCAGCAGACCGACGTGAGCGCGATCCTGCCGAAGCTCAACGACCTGGAAGCCGCGCTGGTGAGCGCCGTCAAGACCGATATCCCGATTGGGCTGCTGCCGCAGCTGCTTGGGCTGGCCGGGGACGTCGACACGTCGAACATCCGCCAGTACGTGTTCGCGCCGCCGCTTTACGGCCACGACACGACCGCCGATCCGCGCGGCTACGTGATCCTTCCCAACATCATCGCGATGCGGCAGGCGGTCGCGCAGGCATTCCGCGTCGATCCGGCCCTGGAGCAACTCCGCCAGAAGGTGGCCGAGGAGAACGCCAAGGTCTGGGTCCTCAACGGCTCGGGGCAGACGGGCCAGGCGAACGACATCGCCGACTACCTGACCTATGCCGGCGTCGACGCGACCGCGCCCAACCAGCAGCCCAGGTCGAACCGTGCGAACACGTCGATCGTGGTCTACAACGGCGCCGACGCGAGAATCCCGCAGACGATCGCGCTGCTCCAGCAGGTGTTCAAGGTTCAGGTCACGCTGCGCAACGACCCGGCTGTCCGCGTGGATGTCATTGTCACGACGGGTCGCTCCACCCCGGACTACACGCCGCCCCCGTACGCCCCTTGAGCCTCGGGGAGTCGCCCCGCCTCCCTCTCAGGTCTTCTCGGTGACCCGGTACTCCAGGTAGCGGCCGGTCATGAGGCGCGTTTGCGCGTCGAGCGCGGGCAGGTTCGAGAACAGCAGCCCGACGACCGGCACGAACAGCCACTGGATGCGCGAGAGGATGCGCATCCCGCGGCCCCACTCGGGCGGCCGGGCTGGCGCGATCTGGTCCTCGACGTAGATCAGCACGAGCAGACAGCAGAACGCGCCGGTGAGCAGCAGCGAGGCGTACACCGGCAGCTGCTGGCCGAGCGTCGATCGCGCGAAGTCGGAACCGCCGAACCAGCGGCTGATCAGCAGCGGGATGTTGGAGCCGAAGATCAGCACGAATGGCGCGATCGCCCAGTTGATGTGGTCCAGCCACAGGTCAAGCAGGCGCCGGACCCGCTGGCCGCGCGGAATCTCCGAGTGGGCCAGCGCGTTCCTGATGAAGAACGGGATGTCGGTGACACCCCACGCCCAGCGGCGGATCTGCATGTACTGCTGGACCAGTGTCCGCGGGTACGACCTCGCCCGCACCGCGTCGCCGTACATCGGGATGAACAGCGGCACGGCCCGAAACTCGCCTGAGTAGCGGAAGAACGACTTCCAGTAGAAGCGCGAGTCCTCGGGGATCGCGTCCGTTGCCCAGTAGTCGACCTCATGGATCGTTGACAGGGAAACCGAGTAGCTGCTGAAGCTGATCAGCTTTTCCGGCGTCAGCGAGCGCCACATCTGGACGTGGGTCGCACCGACCGCGACGAGGCGCACCGGCATCGGCGTCTCCCAGAGGTTGTTGTGGAACATCGGGACTGGCTGGTACAGGCGCCGGTAGCGGTCGGGGTCGGTCAGGAACGTGTATGTCAGGTAGCCGAAGTACTGCGGGTGGACCCGGTAGTCGGAGTCGAGGTCGGTGACGACCACCTTCCGCGGATCGAACCCGAGGCGGTCGGTGAGCTCGCGGTACAGCCAGCGCCCGCCGTACGCCATCGCGCTCGACTTGCCGACGACGATGCCCGGCTCGAGTGGGTCGAGGACGTGGAAGAAATGCAGGAAGCGGTCGGCGAAGAGCTCGCGCAGGCGCGCGACGTTCTCGCGCCCTTCGAGGTCGGTCTCGCGGGTGATGATCGCGACCATCAGCAGGTGCCGCGGATAGTCGGTGCGCGCGAGCGCGGCAACCGTCTCGTACAGCTTCTCGAACGGCTCCGTGTATGTCGGGATCAGCGCGACGTGCCACAGGTCATTGGGATCCTGGATCGCCTCCCCGCGCCGCGCCAGCAGCCGCTCGATGTCCTTTCGCTCCGCCGCCAGCCGGGTCAGCTCGCGGCGGCCCCCGGCCGCGGCGAGGTGTTCGCCCCTCCGGTTGAGCTCGAGCACGCGGGTGCGGATCGCGGGGATCAGCCCCTGGATCTCGCGCCGGCGAGCCGCCAGGTCGGCCAGGGCGAAAGCGCGCGTACGCCAGTCCACGGCCATCACCGATTTGATTCGGACGAACGCGACCACGACGCTGATAACCAGCACGAGGGCCTTGTAGAACCAGTAGAAGTCGAAGCTGAGGACGAACCAGGCGACGATCTCGGGGAACCGGAACGACAGCACGATCGGCGCGAGGATCAGCGTCCAGGTAACGAGACCCGGCACGATCTCGAGCGTGCGTTGCAGGCGATATCGGTCGCGCGCCAGGTCGTCGGCCGTCCGTGGCTCCGCGGGTCTCCGCTCGGTCGGGCCCTGGCCAACCGCGTCGGGGCCCCGTTGCGAAGGGACGGGTTCAGCTGGAGGCGCAGAGGGCACCTCGACGCGGCGCTCGATCCCCGGCAGCGCGGGCAGCTCCACCGGTTCGGGCGTCAGCACCGGCGGGTGAGCCGCCGCGTTCACTTGGGTCGCCGCCTCCGCCGGAACGGACGAGGCGTCGACGCGCGCGGTCGGGGCCTCAGACACCCTCAAGCATCGGCGTCAGCCAGTGCCGATACTCCGGCAACCGGCCGCGCACGGCGTTGAAGTAGCGTTCCTTGATCGCCTGGGCGATCGGCCCGACGGCTCCCGAGCCGACCTTCCGATGGTCGACCTCGATGACCGGGCTCACTTGAACGCCCGTCCCGCACAGCAGGATCTCGTCGGCCACGTACATCTCCGAGCGGTCGATCGTGCGGACTTCGGTCTTCACGCCCTCGTCGGCCGCCAGCTGCATGATCGCCTTGCGGGTGATGCCCTCGAGGATGTCGTCGTAGACCGGCGGGGTGACCATTACTCCGTCACGAATCATGAAAATGTTCGCCGCGGAGGCCTCCGAGGCGTGGCCGTCTGGCGTCAGGACGAGGGCCTCGTCGAACCCGTTGAGCTCGGCCTCCGACTTCTGGAAGGCCATGTTCACGTATCCGCCGACGATCTTGCCGCGCGCCGGCAGGGCCTCGTCCGCGTTGCGCCGCCAGGACGAGGTCATGATCCGGATCCCGGACTCCGTGTCGACGTAATTGCCGAACGGGATCGTGAGGATGACCAGGTCGCTTTCGAGGTGGTGGAGGCGGACGCCGATCGCCTTGGTCGACTTGTAGAACGAGGGCCGGATGTAGACGTCCTCGCGGAAGTTGTTCCGACGGACCGTCTCCACGATGAGCGCCGTCAGCTCGTCCTGCGACGGGACGTCGTCGATCAGCACGATCTTGCACGAGTTCCGGATACGCTCGACGTGCTCCCGGATGAACAGCCCGTAGAGCTGGCCGTGGTCCTCGTTCCAATAGGCCCGAATGCCTTCGAACACGGCCGTTCCGTACATGAACGCGTGCGTCATGATGCTGACCTTGGCGTCGCGCAGCGGCACGAACCCACCCTCGAAGTAGGTGATCAGGGACTCGATGTCGGGCGTTGCGGGTGCCGGATGGACGGTCGTTGCGGTCTCTTCGGCGGCCGTCTTGTCGGTCAGCATCGGTGTCGCTCTCCTGAGCGGCGCCCTGTCGCGCGCGTTCCCGGTTGCGCCTTCTGCCCGCGCCGCTGGGTCCTGAAAGGCCGGCCGAGTATAGCAGCGGGTCTCCGTGGGTCCGTTCGGCG